>JAJPYT010000133.1 GCA_021204845.1 Prevotellaceae bacterium
CTCTTAGATAGCCCACGCCCTGCTTGTTGTCGTAGACCTGCCCGTCGAAGCTCTGGCTGTAGAAGACAGTGAAGAAGGGACCTGCGCTGATGTTCCAGCGGGGTGACAGGCGCCAGGTGGCAAGCACCGGCATGGTGAGACCCCACATGCCCACGTTGGTGACATCGCAGCCCGTGAAGTAGCCGGACATGGTGTTGCCCTCCTGGGTGAGCGACATCTTGTAGTTCTTAACGTCGGCGCTGGTGTGGAAGCCCTCATAGAAGAAATGCCAGCCCACACTGATGCCCCAGCGCTTGCAGAGCATCTTGTAGACATCGGCGGCTATGGTAGCACCGCCATGGGGGCTGAAGGCGTTGATGGAACGTATCTCGTTGGGCAGGGGAACGGGCGTGGTGCCGCCCAAGGTGTAGCCCAATCGCACTATGACACCGGCACCAGATTCGCTGGTGGGTCCCCACTTCTCGTACTTGTCTCCCGTCTCAGCCACTGCCGTGAGGGACAGGCAGGCCAGAAGCGCTGCCCCTATGTATCTTGTTGCTTTCATGTTCATTCGCAGGTGATAACTACATTGTCAAGCCAAAGCTTAGAACCTATGGCACCATTGAAATAGGCACCCTGCCAACTGCTGGTGAAGCCCATGACCAGGCTGTAACCGTTGTTGGCGAGGATGGTTGCGTCAGGCTCCTCAGTGTAAACCAGATCAATGTCTATCTGCTGCCACTCGGAGGTGACACCGTGGATGGGGTCATCGGTAGTGAGGTCGCTGCCGTCGGCGTTATATCGGTGGGGCAGGCGCGCCATGCCAATGATGTGCTCGTTGGTGAGCACGTCGTTTCCGTTGAGCAGCACCTGATCGCCATTCTCGTCCTGATTGCGGTAGAAGACCACGTAGACATCAGGCTCGTCTATGACACCCTCGATGAAGTTGCCGTCGTTGTCCTGGAAATTGTCTCCCCTCTGGTACTTCATCCATGCCGAGACGTGGATGGGCTTGTGCTTGAATGGAAGCCCGAACTGGGTGGCCTTGCGCGCATCCTTAAGTGCGTTGGTAACGTCGAAGTATCCGTCGAAGATGCTGCCCGGGGCGATGAGTATGTTCACCATCTTGCCAAAGGGTCCCGCGTCCATGGTCTCCATCTTGACGCAGTCGGTGCCGTCAGGTCCTCCACCTGCCACAGGCACGGTGGGATACTCGAGGGGCTTGGCGCTGGACTTGCTGAGCTTGTAGCCAGGGTTGCCGTTCTTCCACGACTCTCCGCCAAACAGTTCCCTGACGTTAGTCTCGTCAGTCTCTGTCCATACATAGTAGACGCTGTTGTCGTCATCTGTCTTGGACGGGTCGTTGAGGGCGTAGTTGCCGTTAAAGTCGAAGGAGAGTATGAGTTCGTTCTCGGCGTTGCTCCTGTCGAGCACGACGCATATCTTGTATTCACGGCTCCAGGCATGGTTCTGGGATATGATCTTGAAGCGTTGCACCTGTTCATCGGAGAAGTTCACCTCCATGCCATTGTGGAAGTCCTGCCACTCTCCATCCTGATAGATGTATGCCGTAGCACCCTGTGTTATTGTGAGGGAGACAGGGAAAGCCTCCACCTTTGCCCATGGGCGTGCGAGGAAGCCTATGCTGTCGGCGACAGTGCTCACCGTCTGTAGTGTATCGTACTCGTGGTAGAAGACCGACATAGGGTCGGTGATGTGAATGCTCACCGTCTCGATGTCGCATTCCGCATTCTGGGGCTCATCGCCTATGCAACCTGCGGCGAGCGTGGCGGCAAGTGGAAGCATAAAGAGCGCCCAAGTATAGTTTGTTTTATGCACGTTAGTTTTTTGTTTTTGTGTTTTATGACACGCAAAGGAAGTACAAAAAAATGTAAAAACCATACCTTTTCGGTAAAATCAGACGATATTACCGAAATGTCAGGCAAAAAGATACGGGAAGAGTTTCGAACGCCTCCCCTTTCTCCCCTATTAGCTTCGCTGAGGGTTGCACCGTTCATCGCTGGATTTCTGCTTTTGGGCTTGCTGCGCAGCTTTGGAACGCTGCTCTACTACAGCCTTCAGAATAACCACGTCAGAGAGGGGACGGTCGTTGGCATCGGTGGAGACCTTCTGGATTTCCTTGACCACATCAAGTCCCTCAATAACTTGACCAAAGACGGTGTACTGTCCGTCGAGATGAGGAGAACCGCCATATTGCTCATATGCGTTAGCCATCTCGGAGGTTAATTCTATGCCCTTTTCATCGAGGTTTTGGCGCGCTTTCTTGATGGACGAGGGTCCAAGCGTCTTGCCCCAGACAATGTAGAACTGGCAACCACTACTGCGTTGCTGAGGATTGACATCGTCGGACTCACGGGCCGCAGCAAGAGAGCCACGCAGATGATAGTAATAAGGGAGGCGGAACTCAGGAGGAAGAGTGTAGCCCACGTCACCCTCGCCAAGCTTCTGACCAGGCTGGGCAGTGCGACTGTCGGGGTCGCCACCCTGAATCATGAAGTCGCGAATGACACGATGAAAGAGAGTGCCGTCGTAGAAGCCCTCGGAGACGAGCTTAAGAAAATTGTCGCGGTGTATGGGAGTGTCGTCGAGCAAGGCGACACGTATGGTGCCCATGGACGTCTCGAGCCTGACGACGGAACGCTTCTCCGTCTTCTTGGCGCTGAGCTGCCCCGAACCGCAAAGGAGCAGCAGGAGAAGAATGAAAAATAGTTTTCTGTTCATAGTCAAAAGTAAGCGATAAGGACACCCGATAGTGCCTCATGGACGGTAAAGGTAGACAAATTTACGCTTGCCTGCAAATTAACAAATGTTTTTATACCCGAAATGATAGGGAATCCAGTCTTTTTTTGTAACTTTGATACCGAAAAGAAGCTACGCAAAAATGGTGTGCCAGACGTATCATACTCCTGTGCTCCCTGAAGAAACCGTGGATGGGCTGAACATCCGCGGCAATGGGGTGTATGCAGACCTCACCTTCGGAGGGGGAGGACATAGCAGGCGGATATTGGCGGCATTAGGAAAAGAAGGGAAGCTCTATGGCTTCGACCAGGACGAGGACGCACTGGCAGGCGCGCCAGAGGACGAGAGATTCACCTTCGTGCACAGCAACTTCCGCTTCCTTGAGAACTGGATGCTATACTACGGGCATGAGAAGATAGACGGCATAGTGGCGGACTTGGGCGTGAGCAGCCACCACTTCGACACGGCAGAGAGAGGCTTCAGCTTCCGCTATGACGCGCCATTGGATATGAGGATGAACCAACGCTCAGCCCTGACAGCACGCTCTGTGGTGAACGAATATAGCCCTGAGAAACTGGCAGACATACTGCACCTTTATGGGGAGCTGAATGGTTGTCGCAGGATGGCGGCTGCAATAGCGGAGACAAGGGAGCAGAAACCAATAGAAACAACGCAAGAATTGGCGGAGCTGCTGAGCCCGCTCTTAGGAAAAGACCACGAGAAGAAGACGCTGGCGAGAGTGTTCCAGGCACTGAGAATGGAGGTGAACGGAGAGATGGAGGCACTGAGGGAGATGTTGGAAGCCGCGGTGAGAGTGCTGCGCCCAGGAGGGAGACTGGTGGTGTTGACCTACCACTCGCTGGAGGACAGAATGGTGAAAAACATGATGAGGACAGGCAACGTGGAAGGCAGAATGGTGCAGGACGCATACGGAAGACCCATAGCACCCCTGAAACCCGTGGGAAAGATGGTCACTCCCAGCGAGGAGGAACAGGAGAGAAACCCACGCAGCAGAAGCGCAAAACTGAGAATAGCAGAAAGAACTGAACAATGACAGAAGAGACTGACAAGGACATACAGCCAGAAGAGGAACTGCAAGAGCTGGAGGAACTGGAAGGCAGCCAAGAGCCAGAAGAGGAGCAGACACAAGCAGCGCCAACCGAGGGAAAATGGAAAAGGCGCATGCTGAACATGCTGCTGCACGAGAGCGACTCGGACGAGGAGGGAGACCTGAAACTTAAGAACATAGTGAGGTCGCTGAACGGAGCATGGTTCTTCAGACAAATGCCGCTGGTGCTTATAATAGTGGCTTTCTGGATAATAAGGATAACGAGCCACTACCAGTGGGAACAGGGACTGATAGAAAGAGAAGCGCTGGAAAAGAAGATAGAGGACATAACCATAAGGGCGGGAGCGCTGAACAGCTCACTGACGGAGAAGACGCGACAGAGCATGATAGAGAGGAAACTGAAGCAAAACGGAGACTCCACACTGCTGCCCAGCGTGGAAGAGCCTTACGTGATAAACATTAACGAGCCAGAGGAATGAGAGGGAACAAACTGAAACTTTGGACTTTATTCGCACTGTTCCTGATAGGTGGACTGTATATACTGGGAACGGCAGCATACGCCATGGTAGTGAAGGTAGACTACTGGACTAAGGTGAAAGACAAATTCACGCACGACAGCATAGTGATACCAGCAAAGAGAGGCGACATACTGTCGAGTGACGGAAAGATAATGGTGACCACCGTGCCAGCATACTACATAATGCTTGACTTCGTGGTGATAGACAAAGACAGCGCACAGAGAGCCGCGGCACAACAATGGAGAGACTCCGCACTGGCAAGGGACATAGACTCCATATCCACAGGGCTGGCGCACATATTCCCCGAAAAGAGCGCAGAGTGGTTCAAGGCACGCATACTGGAGGGAAAGCGCAGGGGCTCGCACGCATGGAGATTGTACCCAGGCAGACTGGTGACATACGAGGAGTTCCTGAAATGCAAGAAACTGCCGCTGCTGAGGGAGAGCTTCGCAAGGGGTGGCTTCCACTTCGAGAACAAAACACAGAGGAAGAAACTCTACGGCTCGCTGGCATGGCGCACATTAGGCGACTTGTACAGCGACTCTGACGCGGCAAAGAGCGGACTGGAATGGTGCTATGACACGCTGCTGAGAGGAAAGAACGGATATAGCCACAAGTCGAAGGTGAGAAACAAATGGTTGCAATTTGTGGACGAAGAGCCTGTGGACGGGCATGACTTAGTGAGCACCATAGACGTGAGAATGCAGGATATAACGGAAAAAGCCCTATTAGACAAGCTGAGCGAACCCGAACTGAGCCAGACAACAGAGAAGGCGGTGGCTATACTGATGGAGGTGGCGACGGGCGACATAAAGGCACTGGTGAGCCTGACACGCACGAGTTCTGGCTTTAGAGAGATACAGAACGACGCGATAAACGCATTGTGGGAACCAGGCTCGACGTTTAAGACAGGCAGCATGATGGTGGCTATGGAAGACGGATACATTACGCCAACGACAAGAATGGACTGCGAGAGGGGAGTATATAACATGCACGGCAGGATGATGAGAGACCACAACTGGAGACACGGAGGATACAAGGAACTGACGGTGACAGAGATACTGGGACAGAGCTCAAACATAGGGGTGAGCAAGATAATAGACAAATACTACCACGACAACCCAGAGAAATACGTGGAGGGACTGTACAAAGTGGGAGTGGGAATAAAATATGACCTGACCATGGGAGCAGACCCGAAGGTGAGAATGCCCATAAGGGAAGGCAGACACTACCAGAACTGGTCGCCCACAACACTGGCTTGGATGAGCATAGGCTACGAGGTGCAACTGACACCGCTGAACACCCTGACCTTCTATAACGCCATAGCCAACAACGGGAAAATGGTGCGTCCAAGATTCGCCACCACGGAAATGGACAAAGGAAAGGTGGTGAGGGAGTTCCCCGTGGAAGTGATAAAAGAACAGATATGCTCGAAACAGACGCTGACAAACATACAGACGATACTGGAAAAAGTGGTGAGTGAAGGCTTGGGAAGGAAGGCAGGAAACAAAAAATTCAAGGTGAGCGGCAAGACCGGAACGGCACAGGTGGCTGAAAACGGAAGTTATGCTGCTCACAAATATATGGTGACATTCTGTGGATATTTTCCAAGCGAGGCTCCCAAATACAGCTGCATAGTATGCATATACAAGAGAGGACTGCCTGCCTCGGGTGGCGGACAGTGCGGACCAGTGTTCAGCAAGATAAGCCAACAGGTGATGTACGAAGGGGCAGGACGCGGACAGGACGCCAGTCTGGTGAGCGACTCCACAAGCGTGTTTGTGCCACAGGTGGCTTGTGGCAACATGGGCGAGACGAGACGGCTGCTGAGCATGATGGAAGTACCTTGGCAGGAAGAAGGCAGAGACGCGTGGGGCAGCGTGGAGATGGACTCCTCCACCCACGAGCTGAAGATAACAGGGTGCGAGGTGGAGACGAACACTGTGCCTAACGTGGTGGGCATGGGAGCGAGAGACGCGGTGTATGCCCTGCAAGACGCAGGGCTGACGGTGAGAGTGGAAGGCACAGGAAGAGTGAGAAAACAAAGTTTGGCGGCAGGCACAGAGAGTGCGCGCGGAAAAACAATAGTCATAAACTTGAAGTGAGAAGACAATGGAACTGAAACATTTGATAGCGAAGACCAACCCCCTGAAAATAACAGGAGACACGGAGAGGGAGGTGACTGGACTGGAGACAGACTCACGCCTCGTGACGGAGGGATGCGCCTTCGTGGCGATGAGAGGAACACAGACGGACGGACACAAATATATAGCCAAAGCCATAGAACAAGGAGCGAAGGTGGTGGTGTGTGAGACTTTGCCAGATACTCCCCAGGAAGGGGTGACCTATGTGCAGTATGAGGACACGGCGGAGGCAGTGGGGCTGCTCGCCACACAATACTACGGTAACCCGACGAAGAGAATAAAACTGGTGGGAGTGACGGGAACAAACGGGAAGACCACCATAGCCACACTGCTGTACAAGACGTTCAGACGCTTCGGCTACAAGGCAGGCCTGTGCAGCACAGTGTGCAACTACATAGACGGGGAACCCGTGCCTACAGAGGTGACCACGCCCGACCCGGTGACACTGAACAAACTGTTGGGCAGAATGGCAGACGAGGGATGCGAATATGCTTTCATGGAGGTGAGCAGTCACGCCATAGCGCAGAAACGCATAGGGGGACTGACGTTCGCAGGGGGAATATTCACCAACCTTACAAGAGACCACTTAGACTACCACAAGACCTTTGAGAACTACCGCGACACGAAGAAAAAGTTCTTTGACTCACTGCCAGAGAACGCCTTTGCCATAACCAACGCAGATGACAAGAACGGGCTGATAATGACACAGAACACGAGGGCGAAGGTAAGAACATACTCGTTGCGGGCGGCAGCCGACTTCAAGGCGAGAATACTGGAGGAGAGCTTTGAAGGCATGGAACTGAACATAGATGGGCAGGATGTGTTTGTGCAGTTTGTGGGACGTTTCAACGTGAGCAACCTACTGGCCGTGTACGGAGCTGGAGTGATGCTGGGCAGGAAGCCAGAGGAGATGCTGGTGGCGCTGAGTGCCATGAAGCCTGTGAACGGACGCTTTGAGGTGATACGCTCGCCCAAAGGAGTGACGGCGATAGTGGACTACGCGCACACGCCAGACGCGCTGACTAACGTGCTGACCACCATAAACGAGGTGCTGAAAGGCAGAGGACTATGCTGGACTGTGTGCGGAGCTGGAGGAAACCGCGACAAGGGAAAGAGACCACTGATGGCACAAGAGGCGGTGAAGAACAGCGACCGAGTGGTGATAACAAGTGACAACCCCAGATTTGAGGACCCACAGGAGATAATAAACGACATGCTTGCTGGACTGACGGAGGAACAAAGGCGCGGAGTGATATCGATAGTGGACAGAAAAGAAGCCATACGCACAGCCTGCATGATGGCAAGCAAGGGCGACGTGATATTGGTGGCAGGCAAGGGACACGAGGACTACCAGATAGTGCAGGGCGTGAAGCACCACTTCGACGACCACGAGATAATAAGAGACTGTTTCAACAACACAGAGATATAGACGACAAGGCTTTATATGCTTTACTACTTATTCAGATACCTGTCGGGGTTCGGCATACCAGGGGCGCACCTGTGGAGCTACATATCATTCCGCTCGATACTGACCATGGTGCTCTCACTGGTGATATCGGTGTGGTTCGGCGAGTGGTTCATAAAATGGATGAAACGCCACCACGGCACAGAGGCCCAGAGAAACGCCGAGATAGACCCATACGGAGTGGAGAAGAAAGGCATACCCACAATGGGGGGCGTGATAATAATAGTGGCAACGGTGATACCCTGCTTGCTGCTGGGCAGGTTGCGCAACATCTACATGATAATGATGATAGTGACCACCTTGTGGCTTGGCGCTATAGGCTTCGTTGACGACTATATAAAAATGAAAGTGACGAAAGACGGGATGAAGCCAATATATAAGCTGATGGGACAGGCAGTGCTGGGACTGTGCATTGGGCTGACACTGTGGCTGAGCCCTGACGCGGTAATGCACGAGAATGTGAAAATCGTGGAAAAGAACCATACCGAGACGGTGGTGTACGAGAGCGAGCCGATGAAGAATGCCATAACCACAATTCCCTTCGTGAAGAATAACAACCTGAGTTACACAAATATATTCACCCCCTTAGGCAAACACAGGACGGCAGCGGGGTGGATATTCTTTGTGGTAGTGGTGACGTTCGTGGTGATGGCTGTGAGCAACGGGTCGAACCTGAATGACGGAATGGACGGCATGTGCGCAGGAAACTCGGCGATAATGGTGCTGGCACTGGCGGTGCTGGCATACGTGAGCAGTCACATAGGGCTGGCAGCCTACCTGAACATCATGTTCATACCTGGCAGTGAGGAACTGGTTATCTTCCTGCTGGCGTTCGTGGGAGCGCTGATAGGCTTCCTCTGGTACAACGCCTATCCTGCACAGGTGTTCATGGGAGACACGGGGTCGCTGGCCATAGGCGGCATCATAGGCGTGACGGCTGTGATAATCCATAAAGAACTGCTGCTGCCGCTCATCTGCTTCGTGTTCCTATGCGAGAGCGTGAGTGTGCTGCTCCAGACCTACGTGGCACGCTTGGGCAACAGACGGGGCGAGAAGTGGAGAGTGTTCAAGCGCGCTCCAATACACGACACGTTCAGGATAAAACCAGGGCAGTTGCCCAACGACTTCAAGATAGTGTGGAACTGGCCCAAACACTGCTGGCTGGAATCGAAGATAACAACACGCTTTTGGATAGTGACTATAATAATGGCGGCATTTGCCATCATCACATTGAAGATAAGATGAGTTCGAAGAGAATTGCCATTTTGGGCGCGGGAATGAGCGGAGCCGGAACAGCCATTCTGGCACAGAAGCAGGGAATTGAGGCTTTCGTGAGCGACGCTGGAAAAATAAAGGAAGAGTATAAACAACTCTTCAGTGAGCACGGAATACACTGGGAAGAGGGACGGCACACGACAGAGGAGATTCTGAGCGCTGACGAGGTAGTGAAAAGTCCGGGAATACCTGACAGCGCACCTATCGTGCAGAAACTGGTGCAAAAGGGCATACCCGTGCTGAGCGAACTGGAATTTGCCAAACGCTACAGCCATGGCAAGACCATCTGCGTAACGGGAAGCAACGGCAAGACAACGACCACCACGCTGATACACTACATAATGCAAAGGGCAGGACTCGACGTGGGGCTGGCTGGCAACATAGGGAACTCTTACGCCAGGCAGGTGGCTGAAGGCGACCACGACTGGTACGTGATAGAGGTAAGCTCGTTCCAGTTAGATAACATGTTCGACTTCAGAGCCGACATAGCCGTGCTGATGAACATAACACCCGACCATCTCGACCGCTACGACTTTTATCTGCAAAACTACGTGGACTCGAAGATGCGCATAATACAGAACCAAAGGGAGGAGGATCACTTCGTATATTGGAAACAGGACGAGCACATAGACACGGAACTTATAAAACGCCTCTCTTGCGGTTATGCCCCGCAACCTACCCTCTCGAGCCAGCCCGCGAGGGGGGGACATCCCACAATGTGTCCATTCGTGGACGAGGACTTCGAGAGACTGAGACTGGAATTCTCACAGATGGGGCAACATAACAAGCGCAATGCCCTCGCCGCTTACATAGCGACAAAACTGGCTGGCATAGACGAGGGGCTGATAATGCAGTGCCTGAAAGACTTCCCAGGAGTGGAGCATAGACTGGAGAGAGTGACAGAGAAGGCAGGTGTGCTGTATATCAACGACTCTAAGGCGACAAACGTGGACGCCTGCCATGTGGCACTGGTAGCTATGGAGAGACCAACGGTGCTGATAGTGGGCGGACTGGACAAAGGAAACGACTACGCTACTATCACCCCATTGGTTAGGGAAAAATGTGTGGGACTGGTATATCTCGGAGCCGACAACAAAAAACTGCACGAAGCGTTTGACGGGCTGGGGCTGCCCGTGGCTGACACGCACACGATGAAGGACTGTGTAGAGGCATGCGCACAGATGGCAAAGGAGGGAGACACAGTGTTGCTGAGCCCATGCTGCGCCAGCTTCGACCTGTTTGAGAACATGGAAGACAGGGGAGAACAGTTCAAGACACTCGTGAAGGCACTATAAATAACTAAGTTCAAAGACGGAAGATGTTAGGCATAACAAATAAGAAAGGACTGGTGAGGGGTGACCTCTACATCTGGCTAATACTGTTAGTGCTGAGCTTGATATCCATAGTGGAAGTATACAGTGCGTCCAGTAATATGTCATATGTGGACGGACGCTACTGGACCCCAGTGATACAGCACGGTTGCCTGGTAGGCTTAGGGCTGGTTTTGGCATGGCTTATGCACATAACCAACCTTGGAATCATCAAGCTCATACTGTTTCTGGCTTACCCCTTGTCCATAGTGTTGCTGATAATTGTACTGTTCACAGGCAGGGATGTGAACGGTGCGGCACGCTTCATTCCCATATTTGGCTTCACCTTCCAACCGTCGGAAATGGCGAAGATAGCGCTCGTAGGCATGGCATCGCTGATTCTCTCGCTCGGATATGACAAGGAAAAGAGGCAGACCAATGATAAATACTTTTGGGCGATGATAGTGTGCACACTGATAGTCTGTCTGCTGATATTCTCGGAGAACCTGTCAACTGCCATCATCATAGGCGTTGTGATGGTAGTACTGGCGTGGATTGCCTCACCGCCCAGAAAGGTGTTCTACGGCATCTGCCTGACATTGGCTATAGTGGCACTCGTGGGATACCAGACAATGAAGCATGTGCCGCAAAGCTTCTACTCACATCTGGAGGACACGAAACTGCACCGCCTGACCACCTGGATACACCGTGTGCAAAAAGAAGACAAACTGCCCGACAACCCCCGCGACTATGACGTGTACGAGAACATACAGGTGACACACGCGCAAATAGCGATAGCCACCTGCGGAATTAAGGGAAGAGGCGTGGGACAAAGCGTGGAGAGGGACTTCCTGCCACAGGCATACTCGGACTTCATCTACGCCATTATCATAGAGGAAGGCGGATTGCTGGAAGGGGCTTTGGTGATGCTGCTGTACTTGGGACTGTTATATCGCTGCATACTGATTGCCCGAAAGTGCAAGAACAAATATCCCGCCTATCTCGTCATGGGCATTGCGCTGATGCTGGTGACACAAGCTATGGTGAACATGGCGGTGGCGGTGGGAGCGCTTCCTGTGACAGGACAGACCTTGCCGCTGGTGAGCAAGGGCGGAACGTCGATACTTATGTGCAACATAGCCATAGGGATAATACTGAAAGTAAGCTACGGCGCAAAAAAGATAGAAAAGAAAGAAGAGACTGCAGAAACAGTTGTCACAGCATAAAAGCGAAATGATGAAAAGGCTCAGAGTTATTATTAGTGGCGGAGGAACAGGAGGGCACATCTTCCCTGCCGTGAGCATCGCTAATGCCATACGCGAACTACAACCCGAGGCGGAAATACTCTTCACAGGTGCTGAAGGGCGTATGGAGATGCAACGAGTGCCTGCCGCTGGCTACAAGATAGTGGGACTGCCTGTGAGGGGCCTGCTGCGCCCCCTGTGGAGAATCGGCAACATAAAGGTGCTCATCGATTTCTACAAAAGCAAGAAGATAGCCTTGAAGACGATCAAAGAGTTCAAGCCCGACGTGGCTGTGGGCGTGGGAGGCTATGCCAGTTCCGCCACACTGAACGCGGCCCACGAAGTGGGAGTGCCTCTGCTCATTCAGGAGCAGAACAGCTTCGCGGGACTGACTAACAAGACTCTCGCCAAGAAGGCAGACAGAATATGCGTGGCATACGAGGGAATGGAGCGTTTCTTTCCGAAAGAACGCATAATGCTGACGGGCAACCCCGTTAGGCAGGGACTGCTGGACCCTACGCTCACGAAGACAGAATCGTCGGCTATATTCCAACTCGACCCTGACCTGCCTACCATCCTGCTTATAGGAGGCAGTTTAGGTGCACGCACGATGAATGAGAGCGTGCTTGGAAACCTGAAACTCATAGCGCAGTCGGGCGTACAGCTGATATGGCAAACGGGAGCCAACTACTTCGAAAAAGTGCAGGAGAGACTGGAACAATACGGAAAACCGAAGAACATATACGTGACGGACTTCATATCGCGAATGGAACAAGCCTACAAAGCCGCGGACATAGTGGTGTCGAGAGCAGGGGCAAGCAGCATAAGCGAACTATGCCTATTAGGCAAGCCAAGCATACTGGTACCCTCGCCAAACGTGGCTGAAGACCACCAGACGCACAATGCGATGGCTCTGGTGAAGAAAAACGCCGCGGTGATGATAAAAGACGAGGATGCGGTGAAGCAGCTGATGCCTACAGCCATCAGAATGGCGAACGACAAAGAAAGGCTGAAGGAGATTGGCGGCAACGCCTACAAGATGGCGTTCAAAGACTCGGCACTGGTGATAGCCACCGAGGTGATAAAATTAGCCAAGGGGAAATAAGAGAAAAATGGAACTGAAAGATATAAAAGCGGTGTACTTCGTGGGGATAGGCGGCATTGGCATGAGCGCCCTGGCACGCTATTTCATGCAACACGGCAAAGTGGTGGCAGGGTATGACCGCACCCCGAGCGAGCTGACAGAGAAGTTGCGTAAGGAAGGTGCCCTTGTCCACTACGAGGAGGACGTTGACGCCATCCCTGAGTCCTGCAAGTGCCCTCAGTCTTGCCTGGTGGTGTACACTCCTGCTATCCCGGCTGAGCATAAGGAGTTGGTATATTTCCGCCAAAACGGTTTCGAGATAGAGAAACGTGCCCAAATCTTGGGTACTCTCACACGCACGCACAAAGGGCTCTGCGTGGCTGGCACACACGGAAAGACAACCACCAGCAGTATGGCGGCTCACCTGCTGCACCAAAGCCCAGTGGACTGCAACGCCTTCCTCGGTGGCATAACGAAGAACTACGGGACAAACTATATACTTAGCAAGCGAAGCGATTACGTGGTGATAGAGGCGGACGAATTCGACCGCTCGTTCCACTGGCTCTCGCCCTTTGCCAGCGTGATAACCGCCACTGATGCCGACCATCTCGACATCTATGGCACAGAGGAGGCTTACCTCGAATCGTTCAGGAAATACACGGGCCTCATCGTCCCCGACGGTTACCTAATACTGCACACGGGACTGAAACTAAAGCCAGATACACAGGAAGGAGTGACAACTTACACTTACAGCCGCGAGGAGGGTGACTTCCACGCCCAAGACGTGAGGATTGGCGACGGGGAAATCTCTTTCACCCTCGTGTCTCCCCTCGGGAACATAGAGGGCATACGCCTTGGAGTGCCAGTGAGCGTGAACATAGAGAATGGCATAGCCGCCATGGCTCTGGCTCAAATAGCGGGGGTGGAAGCCAAAGACATCCGTCGCGGCATGGCAAGTTTCCGTGGTGTGGACAGGCGGTTCGACTTCCACGTGCACCGGTCGGACATGGCTTATCTGAGCGACTATGCGCACCACCCTGCAGAGATACGCCAGAGCATACTCAGCGTGAAAGAGCTTTATGCGGGCAGGCGCATAAAGGGCATATTCCAGCCTCATCTTTACACACGCACACGAGACTTTTACAAGGACTTCGCGGCAGCTCTCTCCCTCCTCGATGACGTGGTGATAACGGACATATATCCAGCCCGCGAGCAACCCATAGAGGGAGTGACCAGCGAGTTGATATACGACCTCCTGCGCCCTGGGATGAAGAAACGCCTCTGCCATAAGGAGGAGATACCTGAGATTATAAGGCAAGGGGGCTTCGACGTGCTCATCACACTCGGGGCAGGAGACATTGAGAACTATGCGCCCATCATCACGCGCATATTAAACGGAGAAGAATGAGAGCAGGCAGCGTCATATCCACCATACTGAAGTATCTCGTGCTACTCGCCATAGTAGCGTATCTGGTGTTTGTGGTTATTGAGGTCATCCGCCCAGCCGAGAACGAGGTGTGCACTGGAGTTGAGCTGTGCCTTGAGGGCGATACCACAAACACGCTCATAGACCGCAGTGGTATCATCAGGATACTCTCCTCACACAAGATGGTTATAGAGGGTCGTCCTTTCAGAGAACTGGACATCAAGAGAATAGACAGCCTCTTGCAGAGCAACCCTTACGTGGACACTGTGGTCTCCTACCCCAGTTCCTCGGGCGAACTGTGCATACGGATGAGGCTGGCTGAACCCCTGTTGCACATAATCCCCGAGTCGGGAAAGGAATTCTATCTCGACCGTCAGGGTCGCATACTACCGGCAGGAGGACTTAACACCAATCTTTGCATTGTAACGGGCAACGTCACGCGGCAGTTCATCAAGGACCACTTGCTCTCCCTTGCCACGATAGTGAACGACGACCCTTACTGGCGCTTGCAGGCGCAACAGATAAACGTGACGGAAAAGAGGGAGATACAATTGATTCCGCGCACAGGCAACCACACGGTGATTCTGGGCGACTCCGCAAAAATGGTGGAGAAGCTACAGAGGGTACGCCTGTTCTACGAGAAAGGAATGCCAGAAGTGGGATGGAACACTTACAAGACCATCAATGCAGAATATAACGGTCAAATAGTATGTACAAGGAAGTAAACAACAAAAACATATAAAACTATGGGAGCAGAACAAAACATTATCGTGGCTTTCGAATTCGGCTCGTCCGCTGTGTGCGGTATAGCTGGATACAAGAAATCTGATGGGACGCTCAAAATCCTCGACATCGAGATTGAAAAGACAGCCGAGGGTGTCCGCAGAGGTGTCATCTACAACATCGATGTCACCACCACTGCCATCGCGAACATTGTCAGCCGCATGAACAAGAAGCTGGAAATGCGGGTGAAGAGGGCTTACGTGGGTCTCGGGGGACAGTCGCTGCACACCGTCGGCAACACCATCACCCGCAACCTTGAAACTACCGTGAAGATAACAACCGAACTGATGGACAACCTCAACGACAACAACATAGCGACGGAATACCCAGACTCCAAGATTTACGATGTCATTCCGCAGGAGTTCCTCGTGGGGCATCATTCAGTGACGAATGCCGTGGGCATACAAACCGACAAGATAGAAGCCAACTACCTGAACGTCGTGGCACGCGACATCTTAGACGAGAACATCAAGCAATGCATGCAAAAGGCAGGGCTGGAGATTGTAGACACGTTCATATCCCCCATAGCCTTGGCGGACTCTCTGCTCGCCGACAACGATAAGCGCTCTGGCTGCGCTCTCGTTGACTTCGGTGCCGGCACCACCACCGTGTCTCTCTATACCAACAACATTTTGCGCCACATGACGGTGCTGCCCCTTGGCGGCAACAATATCACAACAGACATAGTGAACAGCAAGCAGGTCTACACCGAGGAGGCGGAAGCCTTGAAAAGGAAATACGGCGTTGCATACATAGCGGCGGAGACCGACAAGCCGCAGCAAATTCCTGTCAGCAACAACCGCACCATCGACGAGAACGACCTCCAGAACATCATAGGCGCAAGACAGGAGGAGATAATCGTCAACGTGTGGCAGCAGATCAAAGACTCAAGCGAAAAACTGCTCGGTGGCATCGTCACCACAGGCGGTGCTGCGCAGATACGCGATATGACAGAAGCCATAAAGCACTTCACTGGCTTCGACCGTGTGAAGGCGGCCAAGTCGCTTATCATCAGCGCTGAGGTCTCTTCTGGCATAGACACCCCACAAGACACTAATATCGACACTCTCATAGCCTTGCTTATGCACGGAACAGAAAATTGCGTAAGCGAGAACCCCTCAGTCACCGCCGCGTCTTTCCCTGAGCAGGAACCCGAAAAAGCACCAATCCAGGAGGTCGTGATTCCTGAAGCTCCAGAGGAGGAACAGTCCCAAAAGCCCACCCTCGCCAAGAAAATAAGAAAGGCTGGTCTATGGCTCAGGAACATGCTGAACGAGCAAAGCGAAGAGGAGGAAGATTAACCATTAGTTACACTGTAATATCATGAACGTAGAAGATAAGAATATGGAACAGAACGAAGGAATCGCATTCACAGGCTTCAGCGTCAACAACCCCAGCATAATAAAAGTAATAGGTGTAGGCGGAGGCGGAGGTAACGCTGTAAACCACATGTACAACGAGGGCATTCACGGTGTCACCTACCTTGTCTGCAACACCGACAGCAAGGCGCTCTCCGACAGCCCTGTGCCCAACAAGCTACAACTCGGTAAAGACGGGCTGGGAGCCGGCAACCGTCCCGAACGTGCCAAGAAAGCCGCACAGGAGAGCATAGACGAGATAAAGAGCAAGCTCGACGACGGCACACGCATGGTATTCATCACCGCCGGCATGGGAGGCGGAACAGGAACTGGCGCTGCACCAATCGTGGCACAGTGCGCCAAGGACATGGGCATACTCACCGTGGGCATAGTCACCATACCCTTTCTCTTTGAGGGAATGAAGAAGATAGACCAGGCCCTCGACGGTGTGGAGGAACTTACCAAGCACGTGGACGCCACACTCGTGATCAACAACGAACGCCTGCGCGAGATATATCCTGAACTCACTGTCATCAACGCCTTCGCCAAGGCTAACGACACCCTCTCTGTGGCGGCACGCAGCATTGCCGACATCATCACCATGCACGGCATCATAAACCTCGATTTCCAGGACGTGACGACAGTGCTCAAGGACGGTGGCGTGGCAGTGATGAGCACTGGTTATGCGGCTGGTGAGAACCGTGTGACCAATGCCATCAACGAGGCGCTTAACTCTCCCCTCCTCAACAACAATAACATCTTCAATTCCAAGAAAGTACTCCTGAACATCAACTTTGCCCAAGAGAATCCCAATGACGAGATGAAGATGGAGGAAATGAACGAGATACACGAATTCATGGGCAAGTTCCGCAAAGACGTAGAGACAAAATGGGGACTCGCCACTGACCCCTCGCTGAAGAACAAGGTGAAGATAACCTTGCTCGCCACAGGCTTTGGACTGGAGAGCGTGCCAGGTCTGCAGAAAGCCATAGACGAGAAGGAGACAAGAGACCAGGAGGGACAGGAAGACAGAAGATTGAAGTACTATCCCACCGACGAAAACACGGGTCCACGAAAGAAGAAACACCTCTACATCTTCCAGCCAGAGGATATGGACAACGACGAGGTCATCTCTAAAGTGGAAGCTCTCCCCACCTACAAGCGCACACGCGAGGAACTTAAGCAAATAAAGAAAAAGAACGCGGATAGCGCAATGCCGATCTCAACCAATGCCGACGAAAGCGAGAATAACAGAGTAACCTTCTAAAAAACACAATACTATGCTGTTTGAACAAATAAGCAAAGACATAGCCAGCGCCATGAAAGCCAGGGACAAGGTAAGGCTGGAGGCACTGCGTAATATCAAGAAGTATTTCCTCGAGGCAAAGACAGCCCCAGGTGCCAACGACGAACTCACCGACGAGTCAGCGTTGAAGATAATAGCCAAAATGGCTAAACAGGGCAAGGATGCGGCTAAAATCTTTGCCGAGCAGAACCGTCAGGACCTTGCCGACGGTGAACTGGCGCAAGTGGCAGTCTACGAGGAATATCTGCCTAAACAGATGAGCCAGAGCGAACTGGAAGAGGCGCTGAAGGCTATCATTGCCCAAGTGGGTGCCACCAGCGCCAAGGACATGGGCAAGGTGATGGGCGTCGCCACAAAAGCTTTGGCTGGCAAGGCGGACGGACGAGCCATAAGTGCCGCTGTGAAAGCCTTACTGGCTTAACACTTCACGCAGGATAGCAAGCGACTTCAACTCAGGGAAACCAGCAATGTGAAGTCTGTAGTAGTCGTTTATCACCTTCAATAGACGGCTACGTTGTGTGGCGCTGAAGCGGAAAAGGTGCATTGTGCCGTAGTTCATGCGCAACACCAGGGGCAACATGCGAGCCTCATCACCGCTCAGCAGTGGCGTGATTTCCTCCTCGTTGGGCCATATTCCCAGAAAACGTGTAAGACGCAGGAGGAAAGTGGCTGGAAAGTTCGCAAGGCGGCGGTCTCTGTTGTCAAGCCACAACAAAGAATCTACAAGGAACTCGAAGAGCTGGGGATTAGGTTGCTCGTTCCTAAGCGTGTAATACAGGAACTCCGCGAGGAAGAGGGCGATTGTTTCCTTTATGGGTTGATAAGGAAGCGAACGGTAAGGCTCGTCCACACGCACATCCTTGACCCTTAGCAAATTTTTCCCCTCACGATAGTCGAAGTCAATCTCCAATATAGCCAAAGGAGAGAGCATGAGACTCCGCGTCACCGACCTTCTCGACCGGGGGCTGCCTACAATGAAGCCCAGCGTCCCGTACTTGTCAGTATACACGTCGCAAATGACACTGGTGTCGCCATACTTCACCGTGTGTACTACAATACCTCTTACTTTCTCCAGCATTACGCCCGCTAAGATAGTGAAATAGAATTATTCCAAGTCCAGTGAAGTCTTGTTTTTTCTTGTCAGTGGCAAGATTTTACTTCATTCGTTTTGCTGTTTGCCCGAAATAAACTACCTTTGCACGCACAAAAGTGCGGAGGAGCCACGAAAGCGGTCCCGTAAGGGACATGCGGCTGCCCAACTCCGTCACTTGGGTAGGGTCCATTCGTCTATCGGTTAGGACGAGAGATTTTCATTCTCTAAAGAGGAGTTCGACTCTCCTATGGACTACAAGAAAAAAACTAATATAAGAGACTACAAGATGGCAAATCACAAATCAGCTCTAAAGAGAATCCGCCAGACGGAGAAGAGAAGGCTGCACAACCGTTACTACGCTAAATCCATGCGCACAGCAGTGCGTAAGCTTCGCGCCACTACTGACAAGGCTGAGGCTATAGCCATGTTCCCCAAAGTACAGAAGGCTTTGGACAAGCTGGCTAAAAATAACATCATCCACCCCAACAAAGCAGCTAATCTGAAGTCGAAACTGGCAGCCCACATCAAGAAGTTAGGCTAAGTTTCCTGTCGTCATAGAAGACTTCCCTTTCTTATACTTCAGAGTTAAGAAGGGGCTTTCCATGTTCTGGATAAAAACATACGCACTAAAGATTATACCTAAGCGGCATCCTCAGGGGAAGATGCCGCTTTTTTGCATACGGAAAGAGCCGAAATTCAGACGTATTTCATTTGCTTTCCTCATGCTTTTTTGGTAATTTTGCAACGATAAAGCTAAGGTGATAAACATGGAAGAAATGGACAAAAACACGCAGGCCAACTATTCAGCATCCAACATTCAGGTACTGGAGGGGCTGGAGGCGGTGCGCAAGCGCCCGGCTATGTACATAGGCGACATTAGCGAGAAAGGTCTGCATCATTTGGTCTACGAGACGGTGGACAACTCAATAGACGAGGCTCTCGCCGGTTTCTGTACTCACATAGAGGTAACCATAAACGCAGACGGCAGCATCACCGTGCAGGACAACGGACGCGGAATACCAGTGGACATGCACGAGAAAGAGCATAAAAGCGCACTTGAGGTGGTGATGACAGTGCTGCACGCCGGAGGTAAGTTCGACAAGGGCAGCTACAAGGTAAGTGGTGGCTTGCACGGCGTGGGCGTCTCCTGTGTCAACGCTCTCTCCTCTAAGATGGTTTCGCAGGTGTTCCGCGACGGCAAGGTCTACCGCCAGGAATACAGCAAGGGCAAGCCTGTGACTGGCGTGGAGGTTGTGGGAGAGACCGACCTGCGCGGCACTTGCCAGCAATTCTGGCCTGACAAGAGCATATTCACCACCACCACTTACAAGTACGACATACTCGCCACACGCATGAGAGAACTGGCCTACCTGAACGCTGGCATAACTATCACTCTGACAGACAAGCGCCTCGACATCAACGCTCTCTCTGGCATAGAGGGCGAGCGTGTGGAGAAGTTCTACAGCGAAGGCGGTCTGAAAGATTTCGTCCGCTTCATCGACTCGTCTCGCACTCCGCTCATCGGCGACATCATTTATCTGAACTCCGACAAGCAGAACACTCCCATAGAAGTAGCCATAATGTACAATACTGGCTATAGCGAGAACCTGCATTCCTACGTCAACAACATCAACACCATAGAAGGCGGAACCCACGTCACTGGTTTCCGTGCCGCCCTCACCCGCACGCTGAAGAGCTATGCCGAGCAGCAGCACCAAAAGGAACTGGAGAAGCTGGCGAAGAACCATGTGGAGATAAGCGGTGAGGACTTCCGCGAGGGACTGACAGCTGTGATAAGCGTGAAGGTGGCAGAACCGCAATTCGAGGGACAGACAAAGACGAAACTGGGCAACAGCGAGGTGGCTGGCTACGTGCAGACAGCCGTGAGCGAGGCTCTCGCCAACTATCTTGAGGAGCATCCGCAAGAGGCTAAACTGATAGTTGACAAGGTGTTGCTGGCTGCCACTGCACGCACTGCCGCACGCAAGGCACGCGAGAACGTGCAGCGCAAGAGCCCGATGAGCGGTGCCGGATTGCCTGGCAAGCTGGCTGACTGCTCCGACAAGGACCCCTACAACGGTGAGCTGTTCATCGTGGAGGGCGACTCTGCCGGCGGTTCGGCAAAGCAGGGGCGCAACCGCCACTTCCAGGCCATTCTGCCCATTCGCGGAAAAATATTCAACGTGGAGCGTGTGATGTGGCACAAGGCTTTTGAGCACGAGGAGGTAAACAACATTATTCACGCCCTCGATGTCCGCTTCGGTCTTGGCGAAGACAGTAAAGAGGCAAACTACGACAAGCTTCGCTATCACAAGATTATAATAATGACGGATGCCGATGTCGACGGTTCCCATATCGACACGCTGCTGATGACTCTCTTTTTCCGCTACATGCCAGAACTTATCCAGAAGGGTCATCTCTACATAGCGACTCCCCCACTCTACAAATGCAGCATAGGCAAGGTGGAGGAATATTGCTACACTGAAGCCGACCGTCTGCGTTTCCAGGAGAAATACAACAACGGCCGTGAGGATGGCATTCACACCCAGCGCTACAAAGGTCTCGGTGAGATGAACCCCAGCCAACTGTGGGAGACCACCATGAACCCCGAAACGCGCCTGCTCAAACAGGTCACCATTGACGACGTGGCGGGTGCCGACTATGTTTTCTCCATGCTGATGGGTGAGGATGTGGCTCCGCGCCGTGACTTCATAGAGCAGAACGCCACTTTCGCCAATATCGACGCATAAGGCGCAAGACCGTTATTACACAAGATAAAATGAAGAGCGCCAGTGGCGCTCTTCGTTCCGCCAGCCCAAGGGCAAGCGGTTAGCGTCGTTCAGCCCCCTCCAGGCTGTAGAGGTTGGGTCGTTTTCTTTATTACTTAAAATTATATGTTCTCCGTGCTTCTCGGGTCGAGCAGGAAGTCGTAGATGCTTATCATGCGTATCCCGTCCTCGTCGTTCCAAGGCTTGGTATGCTCGCCCACAACAAGCAGCTTACGGTACGAATCGCCTATGAGCCGCAGCGAGCGCTTTTCCTGCTCCACTTTTGCCTCGTCTGGCATTCGCCATGCGGACTGTATGTATATTCTCTCACTCCCCTTGTTGCATACAAAGTCTACCTCCAAGGTTACGCGCTGCTGAGTGCCTTCACTGTTTCTTATCCTATGGAAGATATTGCCGACATCTACCATCCAGCCGCGCATCCTCATCTCGTTGTATACGACATTCTCCATCAAATGCGAACTCTCCACCTGCCGGAAAGAGAGTATCGCGTTCCTAAGTCCAACGTCTTGGTAGTAGCATTTATACAGCATTCCGATATGCTTACGCCCCTTAATGTCGAATCTTTCCGCTTTCTCTATCAGAAACGCCTCCTGCATGTACGATATGTAAGCAGATACCGTCCTCCCAGATACACTAAGCGTTTTATTCTTCGACTTGAATGTATTAGCTATATTAAGGGCACTTACAGGAGCGCCAATACTTGAGGCAAGCGTCTTGGACAGTTCCTCAAACTCAGGTTTCAGTTCAATCTCGTTCCTTTCATATATGTCGCGCAAATAGACGGTACGGTAGAGGCGGCGCAAGAAGTCGGCTTTCTTCTCGTCTCCATCCTGCGTAAGCAGTTGGGGCAGCCCTCCGTACATCAAATATTCAGAGAAGCCATCCTCCTTCGACCCTCCGTAAGCTGACATATACTCACTGAAAGACAGAGGCCAGACGTGAATCTCATCTCCTCTTCCCCTAAACTCGGTAACAACATCCGACGAGAGAAAACGCGAGTTGGAGCCCGTCACATAGACATCCACCCCGTCCGTAACGGCAAGAGTAGAGAGAACGCTCACAAATTCACGCACCTCCTGTACCTCATCGATGATGACATAGTACATGGAGGAATCCACAATCTTGGCTTCTATCCAGTCCAACAAACGGTCGGGGTCTTTTAGCTCCTCGTTTTTTCTGCTTTCCATATCTACTATTATGATATGGTCTTCGCCTATTCCCTCGTCAATCAGGTGCTGGCGAAAGAGTTGTTTCAAGAGGAAAGACTTGCCGGAACGGCGTAATCCCGTGATGATTTTTATTAGTCCGTTACCCCTCGAACGCTGGAGTTTACTTAAGTAAAAATCTCTTTTTATTATCATTTGACTTCCTAACTTTGTCACATGTGACAACCTTTCGAAGGCAAAGATAGCTATTTTAATTCAAACAGAAGCATAAATCAGTGAAAATCATGCCTTATCATAGAGCTAAAGGCATTTTCCCATTATGTAATATAATCCCGTTACCATGGATATTCTGGAGATTTCCATGGAAACCGAGCCTCGTCACTGCGGTAACCAAGCATAATCACAGCGGTAACGAAGCCTCGTCACTGCGGTGACAAAGCCAAATCAGTGCAGTAATAAAAGTTAATTCCCATGGAGGCTGTATGGAGGGACTGTCAGCCATTCATATCAGCAAGCCCTGCTCATACATCTGGCGTACAGTGAGTTCAAGCTCGGCGTACCACGCCTCACCGAAACGGCGGATAAGCGGCTCGCGAAGGAACTGGTAGACATGGATGCCACGCTTGCGACCGAGAGCCACGGCTGCCTGGCAGATGCCCCAACGGTGGTAATTAAGGGCAACGTAGGGACCAGTGCGCCTCTCACGTATAGGATAGAGATGACAACTGATGGGGCGGAGAGGCAAGAGACAGCCATTGCAACCGCGGAAAACACAGTTGCCGCCATTGACAATGCTGGTGACCAGTTCACCCTCAGGGTCGCAATACGCCACGCCATGACGGTCGACCTCCGTCTGTGCTCCCGCACTCATGTGAGGCCATATACGGTCCAACTGCCCCTCAATGTAGGCAATCTCCTCAGTCGTTACTGGAGCACCCGCATCACCCTCCTCGCAACAGCTACCATGACACTGCGAGATGTCGCAACAGAAGAATTCCGTGATAATGTCGCTGTGCAATACAACGTCGCCCACCATCACGGGTCCCCCACGCCAGTCGGTGAGCACCGCTTGCTTGCGCTCCTCACCATTGGATAGGTTGCTCCCCATGCTGGATGAGATACTGATTGCAAAGATTGAAGTGGTTGTTCCCGAAGAAACCGCGGAAAGCGCTTAGTGGACTGGGATGGGCAGAGCGCAGAATGAGGTGACGGGATGCATCGATGAGTGAGGCCTTGCGCCCTGCCGGCGCGCCCCACAAGATGAATACCAGACCATTGCGCTGCTGGTTCAGCAGACTTATGACTGCATCGGTGAACTGTTCCCAGCCCTTGTTGCTATGGCTGAACGCCTGATGGGCACGCACCGACAAGCAGGTGTTTAGCAGGAACACTCCCTGCCGAGCCCAACGGGTGAGGTCGCCACTCTGGGGAACAGGTGCGCCTGTCTCGTTCTCAATCTCCAGAAATATGTTCTTTAACGACGGAGGGAAAGGCGTGCCTTCCCTCACCGAGAAGCAAAGCCCGTGAGCCTGCCCTGGCTCATGGTAAGGGTCTTGCCCTATAATCACCACTTTCACCCGCTCGAAAGGAGTCTGGGCGAAAGCGTTGAATATTTTGGAGCCAGGAGGGAAACAGGGTCCTGCGGCATATTCCTGGCGCACAAACTGCACCAGCTGGGCGAAGTAAGGCTTCTCAAACTCTGCCGCAAGGCGCTGTTTCCACGACTCCTCTATGTTTACATCCACAACCTCTCGGGGGATATATAAAACGTTAATCTATCAGGCAGTGACCAGTCATCTCCTTCGGCTGCTCAAGACCCATTATATGCAGAATGCTGGGAGCCACGTCTGCCAGCACGCCATTCTGAACGTGAACGCCTTTCTTCTCCGTCACGTAGATGAATGGCACCTCGTTCAGAGAGTGGGCAGTGTTGGGCGAGCCGTCGGGATTCACGGCATTGTCCGCATTGCCATGGTCTGCTATGAGTATAACCTCGTAGCCAACGCTCTTGGCGGTCTCCATCACCTCACGCACGCACTGGTCCACTGCGACCACGGCCTTCTCGATAGCCTCGTAGACACCCGTGTGACCCACCATGTCACCGTTGGCGAAGTTCACGACTATGAAGTCATACTTGTCTTCCTTTATGGCTGCCACCAGCTTGTCCTTCACCTCGTAAGCGCTCATCTCTGGCTTAAGGTCGTAGGTCAGCACCTTCGGGCTTGCCACCAGTATGCGGTCCTCTCCCTCGTATGGAGCCTCACGCCCGCCATTGAAGAAGAAGGTCACATGAGCGTACTTCTCTGTCTCTGCCGTGTGCAGCTGAATCTTTCCCTGTGAGGAGAGATACTCGCCCAATGTGTTGTTCACATTCTCCTTCGGGAACAATATGTGCAGACCCTTGAAGTTCGCGTCGTAAGGAGTCATGCAGAAATACTGGAGACCAGGAATGGTGTGCATCCCCATCTCTGGCATCTCCTGCTGTGTGAGCACGATGGTGAGCTCCTTGGCGCGGTCGTTACGGAAGTTGAAGAAGATGACCACGTCACCTTCCTTTATTGTCCCGTCGATTGCGCTATTGTTTATCGGCTTTATGAACTCGTCGGTCACGCCCTCGTCATAGCTTTCCTGCATGGCCTGCACCATGTCGGTGGCCTGTTTTCCTTCCGCACTGATGAGCAGGTCATAAGCCGCCTTTATGCGGTCCCAGCGTTTGTCGCGGTCCATTGCGTAGAAGCGACCCACTATGCTGGCAATTGCTGCGTTGCCACATTCGGCACACTTCTGCTCCACCTGATGTATGAAGCCCTTGCCGCTCTTCGGGTCAGTGTCGCGTCCGTCCATGAAGCAATGGACATACGTGTGGTTCACTCCGTATTCCTTGCCTATCTCAATTAGTTTGAAGAGGTGGTCCAGCGAACTGTGCACGCCACCGTCAGAGGTCAGTCCCATTAGATGCACGTCCTTGGCGTTCGCCTTGGCATATTCGTATGCGTTCACAATCTCCGGATTCTTCAGGATGCTGCCGTCAGCGCAAGCGCGGTTTATCTTCACAAGGTCTTGGTAGACAATGCGCCCCGCGCCAATGTTCAGGTGCCCTACTTCCGAGTTACCCATCTGTCCGTCGGGCAAACCCACGTTCTCTCCGCTTGCCTTTAACTGGCTGTGGGGATACGTTGCGTTCAGATAGTCCATATATGGGGTCGGCGTGTTAAATATCACATCCCCCTTACCGTGATTTCCTATTCCCCATCCGTCGAGGATTACTAAAAGTGCTTTCTGTGCCATAGTTATATGAGTTTTATGTTGTTTCTAATCTGCAAAGATACGAAAAAGTAGGTTTTGTTATATCCCCTTACCCCTGCAAAATTCACTCTTCCCCGTTCTTCAGCGTCTCTTCTATCGGGTCGTCATACTGCCGCTGCAGCTCGCGCAGCTGTTTGTGCAACGCGCGGCTCACCTTCGAGTACCGCGGCAGACCGTAGAGATTGTGCATCTCGCTGGGGTCGTTCTTTAGGTCAAAGAGTTCCCATTCGTCTATGTCGTTGTAAAAGTGTATGAGTTTCCAGCGCTCGGTTCTTATGCCGTAGTGGCGCTTCACGCTGTGTTCGGCGGGATACTCGTAATAGTGATAATACACCGCCTTGCGCCACTTCACCTTCTTCCCCGCCCCTGCCTCGCGCAGCAACGGCACCATGGAGATGCCCTGCATATCGTCTGGCACCGGGGCTCCTGCCATCTCCAGGAACGTGGGAGCATAGTCTATATTCTGCACCATCTGCGTAACTACCCCTCGGCGCTCATAGCCCTCTGGCAGATGCATCACCAGCGGAGTGCTCAGGCTCTCCTCGTACATGAAGCGCTTGTCAAACCATCCGTGCTCGCCCATGTAGAAGCCCTGGTCGCTGGTGTAGACCACGAGAGTATTATCCATAAGCCCCTGCTGCTCAAGATAATCGAGAAGCTGCCCGACGTTGTCGTCGAGGCTGCGCGTCACCTTGGCGTAGTCACGCATGTAACGCTGAAATTTCCATTCGGCAAGCGCGTCGCCCGTGAGCGGCTGCCGCTTGTAAGCCGTGGAGAGCGAGTCGTAAAACTCGTGATAGGTGACGCTGTCTTCTGGGCTTAGGCGCGAGATATAGTGCGCGTAAAGGTCGGAGAGACGCGACTTGTCGCCAGGGAGGTACACCTTGTTGTCGTATGCCAAATCCATGTCGTGGGACGAGGCTATGGACATCTCCTGCTGCTGCGCCGCCAGACGCCCCTCCCACGTGTCGTGGAAATTGGTTGGCAGAGGGAAGGTGACATCCTCGTACTCCCGCAGATATTTCATCGGGGGAAGCCAGTCGCGGTGGCAAGCCTTGTGGTGGACGAAGAGAATGAAGGGCTTGCCCTTGTCCCGCCGCTCCAGCCACTCTATGCTCTTGCGTGTGATTATGTCGGTGCAGTAGCCTTGTTCCGTGGTCACCGAGCCGTCCATGTGTATGAAATCGGGATTGTAGTAATCCCCCTGCCCTGGCAGAATCTCGTAGTAGTCAAAGCCCGTAGGCTTGCTCACCAGATGCCATTTCCCTATAAGGGCAGTCTGGTAGCCAGCCTCTTTCAGTAGTTTGGGCATTGTCTGCTGGCTGCCGTCGAACACTCCATGCTCGTTGTTGGTGAATCCGTTCTTGTGGCTGTGTTTGCCCGTAAGCATGCAGGCACGGCTTGGCCCGCTAAGCGAGTTGGCGACAAAACTCTGGCTGAAGAGCACTCCTCCCGCCGCGATTCGGTCGAGGTTAGGAGTCTCGACCGGGCTGTTCCCGTAGCACGACATCATCTGTGCCGTGTGGTCGTCTGCCATGATGTAAACAATATTAGGGCGTTCTGTGGTCTGCGCCCATGCCTGCGACGCGAGCGAGAGCATGGGGAAAAGGGTAAAAGCGTATCTCATAATAGTGCAAAATTAGGCTTTTTGTGCGAGAAGTCCTAATTTATCATTACCTTTGCAAAAAACAAAAACAATTATTACAGGCATGAAAAAACTATCAACCGTGGCTTTGGCCATCGCGGCACTTGTGTTTGCCGCTTGTGAGAAAGAGAAGAGTTTCACCATCGACTGGGACCTCGGGCTGGCAACAGAAAACGGGCTCGAAGTAGACTCCGTGGTGCTCGCCATCGATGGCGCGACGGCAGTGAGCACAAGCGAGCTGAAGAACGGACACGCCATCTTGAAGGGAGACATAGACGAGCCCGCCTTGGGTACTGTGACAGTGTATTTCACCTACAACGGGCAGCCTAACAGCACAGGCTTTGACGTGGTGGTGGAGCCTGGAAAAATAACCACCGACGAGGAGTTGAACTTCGCCAGAGGCACGGCGCTTAACGATGCCGCCCTGGGACTGTTTGAACAGATAGACAGCCTCATGCAGGCGAATAAGGATTGCACGCAACTTATCTGTGATTACGTGGAAGCGCACAAAAACGACGTGAGCGTGATTCTGGTGCTAACCCACCCTGCCATGACCTCGCTGCTGGACTACAGTGAGCTGAGCGCTCTCTTCGACAAGACTGCCGACGCAATCCGGCAAAACAGCAAGATGCAGGCTCTGAAAGAGAAACTGGACCTCATCGCCTCCACGGCTCCCGGCAACATGTTCGTCGACTTCGAGGCGGAATACGACGGCAAAGTGCAACATCTGTCGGACTACGTGGGTAAGGGCAAATACGTGCTCGTCGATTTCTGGGCAAGCTGGTGCGGACCCTGCCGGAACGAGATACCGAACATAATAGAAGTGTACAACAAATATAACGGCAACAACTTCACGGTGATAGGAGTCGCCACGTGGGACAAGCCAGAGGACACACTCCGCGCCATAGGCGAACTGGGCATACCCTATCCGCAGATTATGAACGCCCAATATGCGGGCAGCACTGCCTACGGCATAGAGGGAATACCAGAGATAATACTCTTCGGTCCCGACGGAACGATACTTAAGCGCGGCTTGCGTGGAGACGACATTGAGAAGGCTGTGAAAGCATGCTTAGGTCTGTAAGCGCCCTACTGCTTTCCGCTCTCTGCATGGGCGCAATGGCGCAGACCAGCAGGGAGAACTTCGACTTCAACTGGCGCTTTGCCGAACGGGACGTGGAGCAGGGTCAGCTCGTCACACTCGACGATAACGACTGGCAACCCGTGAATCTGCCGCACGACTGGGACATCAGCCACGCTCCCGAGCTATCTGCCCCCTCCGGCAACGACGGAGGGTATTTCCCTGGTGGCATATGCTGGTATCGCAAGCGCTTTGCAGCCGACCCTTCAGCCGGCAGCGTGAGACTTCACTTCGAGGGGGTATACCAGCTGTGCCAGGTCTATGTGAACGGCAATCTGGCTGGCGAGCACCACTATGGCTACACTCCCTTCTCACTTGACATCACGGGGTTCCTTAATCCGTCAGGAAAAGACAATGTGGTGGCAGTGAGGGTGGATAACTCCGCGCAGCCCAACTGCCGCTGGTATAGCGGTTCGGGCATTTACCGCCACGTCTGGCTGGAGACTTTCCAGCAAGGCGCTATCGACGACCCTTCGCGACTGTTCGTCCGCACGGGGGAAATCTTCGGCATCTCGGCAGACGGCACTCACGCCGACTCGGCAACAGTCCGCATTACCTACTCCGACCAGCCCGACGAGACACGCACCTATCGTGACGTTCGTCTGTGGAGCCCTTCCTCCCCTACGCTTTACGATGTGCAGGTGGGCAGTCTCACGGTGAAGCACGGCTTCCGCACCATATCCTACAGTTCCGACGAGGGCTTTCTCCTCAACGGCAAGCAGTTGCTCATTAACGGAGCGTGCGTCCATCACGACGACGGTATCCTTGGGGCGATGGCGTTCGACGCGGCGGAGATTCGCAAGGTAAGGCTGATGAAGGAGGCTGGCTTCAATCTCATACGCACCTCGCACAACCCCACCACCAGAGCTTTCCTCGACGCTTGCGACAGCCTTGGCATGCTGGTGATTGACGAGGCTTTCGACGGCTGGCGAACTCTGAAAACTGCCCACGACTATCACGACTTCTTCGATACTGACTACGCCTCCGACATTGCCGCCTTGGTGTTGCGCGACCGCAACCACCCTTGCGTAATTGCATGGAGCATTGGCAACGAGGTGATTGAGCGTAAGGAGATAAGGGTTATACAGACCGCGCGCAAGTTGAAAGCCGCTGTGCTGAGCCACGACGACACTCGCCCCGTAACGGAGGCTCTCTGCTCGTGGGACGACGACTGGGACATCTTCGACCCTCACGCTGAGGTTCTCGACATAGTGGGCTATAACTACATGATGCACAAGCACGAGGGCGACCACGAGCGCTGCCCCGAGCGCGTCATGTGGCAGACGGAGAGTTATCCGCGCGACGCTTTCCTCAACTGGCAGCGAACCAGCCAATTTCCTTATATAATAGGCGACATTGTGTGGACTGGCCTCGACTATCTTGGCGAGTCGGGCATAGGGCAGTTCTACCACCCTGGGGAACCCGACGGAGAGCATTACAACGGCAAGCACTTCCCCTTCCACGGGGCTTACTGCGGAGACGTGGACATAACGGGTTGGCGCAAGCCCATCTCCCACTACCGCCAGCTGCTTTGGAACCGGCAGACAGCCCCGACTCTCTACCTCGCCGTGAAGGAGCCAGCCGGCTACCACGGTGGCGTGAGCGAGACCCTGTGGTCCGTATGGCCCACATGGGAGAGCTGGAACTGGGAAGGCTGGGAAGGGAAGCCTATTGAGGCGGAGATTTACACCAAGGCTCCTGCCGTGCGCCTCTACCTCAACGACGAGCTTATAGCCACGCTGCAGGTGGACAGCACCACGGAGTTCAAGGCAACCATCCCTCTCACCTACCAGCCTGGTACTCTACGTGCCGTGGCTCTCGACGCTGACGGGCGGGAGACAGAGACCCGCACGCTCACCACCGCGGGCAAGCCAGCCGCCAGCCGCCTTAGCCCCGACCGCCCGACGGTAAACGCCGACGGAGAGGACATCTCCTTCGTCACCCTTGAGATTCTGGACGCTGACGGCAATGTAGTGCCCAACGCCAGCGTTCCCACCCAAATAGCGGTCTCGGGCGAGGGCATCCTCATGTCAGCCGGCACGGCAAACATGCAAGACCTTGAACCTCTCACCAGCCCACAGGTAACCACCTGGCAGGGCCGTGCCCTCATAGCGGTGCGCACTACCCAAAAGCCAGGCAAAATACAGATAACCGCCAGCAGCCCCGGACTGACCACCTCAAAGCTAACGCTGAAATCAGTTAAGGGTGGCGTGTCAAATTGAGATTTCAAAGAGGACCTGCCAAGAGCCTGTCCATCGCCTTCTTCGCTTTGGCATGCCCCTGTCCCGCAGCCTCGGCATACCACCTCACCGCCTCGATTAGGTCTTTCTTTACCCCCTCTCCGTTCTCATAGCAACAAGCCAGTCTGTATTGAGCCATACGATGCCCATGGGATGCGGCACAATACCAACAATCCGCCGCTTCGAGGACATTTCTCTCCGTCCCTTCCCCTTTGTAGTGCAGTTCGCCCAAGAGGTATAGCGCATTGGGAACCCACGGCCCTGTCTTTTTGAGCCATTCTACCGCTTTGGCGGAATCCTGCTCCACGCCTCTGCCGTAATAGTAGCTTATTCCCATCAGGTATTGGGCTACAGGGTGGCCGTAGTCAGCTTTCTCTTTGATTTTCCCGAGACTCTTCATCGAATATCTCGTCTCTATCTCGTTATGCGTCTCATATTGCAGTCGCTCCAACGCCTCGTCGGCGTCATCAGCGCCCAATTCCGCGGCTTTCTCATAACATTTGACCGCTTCCTTGAAGTCGGGGGCCACGCCAATGCCTTCTTCATAGCAACAGCCCAATTCATACAAGGCATCCGGCAATTCCTGCTCAGCCGCCTTGCTAAACAGGCTGAACGCTTCCTCTTCGTCCTTGTCCACTCCTTTACCATCACGATAACAAAGACCTAAGCAGTACCAGCCAAGCGCACAGCCCCCTCTGGCTGCCTCCCGATACAATTTGACGGCTTCCTTATAGCTCCGTCGCACTCCGTTGCCTTCCTCATAGCAATTCCCCAAATAGCATAGGCCTTCCCCTACTCCTTGTTCAGCAGCCTTGCGATACAGCCCGATCGCTTTATTTAAGTCCTGGGGCCTGAAAAAGCCGTTTTCGTAACACTGCCCCAATACGCACATACTTTCCCCATGGTTTTGTGCCGCCGCTTTCTCGTACCAAAGTAAAGCTACCTCGAAGCTTTCCGACACGCCGTCACCCGTTTCGTAGCACTCCCCCAAACGATATTGCGCCTGAGCATACCCCCTATCGGCAGCTTCGGTGAACCAGATTACAGCTTCCGTCGTGTCCTCAGTCACCCCACGCCCATAATAGTAGCACTCCCCCAACTCATATTGGGCTTTCGCGTCTCCGCTTTTCGCCTGCGCCCGCAATCTTTCAAGTGCGGCAGAGACTTCTTTCTTTTTTCCTTTTTTCTTTGTGAATGTCGTCTCCTCCATTATCTTTTTGCTATTAATGCGACTTAAGCGGAATAAGTAACCCACGTCGAGCGACGATTAAATGTAAAAAAATCAAATTACGACCCAATAGGGATTGCAATGAATGAACGTGAAAACGAAAAGTGAAATTCTCAGGGGTGTGTTAAAAGGGGATTCGCAAAGAAATCATGCAGCACAAAGGGAAAAGAGCGCCGAAGGTGCTCCCCCATAATAGCCGGGGGTTCTAACCCCCGGTATGGATATGGGGAGGATGATGGGTGCCGAAGGTACCCTCTAATACACAGAGGGCAGTCGCGTAACGGTGAACGGTGAAACCCTCAGCGAAGCTAAAACCTCAGCGAAGCTAATCGTAGCGACTGGTGAGTATGCGACGATATATGTCGCATACGAAGGTGGACTATAACCCTCCGCCGTGGGTTGCAACCCACGGAATAATGGAGAGTAGCTATCGGCACTCACTCCTTACTCGTTCCTTAAGGGGGTGTGTCAAAATGGCGAATCGCCATAAAAACGTTGGGCGGTCCGAGTGGCGGAGCCACTCCACATGGGTAGCCGTGGGTCCTTGGACCCACGGATTAGGCACGAGAGAGAAAAGAGTGCCAGAGGTACTCAAGATATTAAGATTGTGTATGTTAGCCAATATGTTGAGTACCTCCGGCACTCACTCCCCTACTCGTTTCTTTACCGTGGGTCGTGAAGACCCACGGCTAACCCTGTGGAGCGCCTCTGGCGCTCGGACAGCCCAGCGAACGGCAAAGCCCTCATCGAAGATAAACTCTATGAAGCTCATTTTGACACACCCCCTA
>JAJPYT010000122.1 GCA_021204845.1 Prevotellaceae bacterium
GTCGACAGAGAGGGCGGTCTCGTGGGCTATGAGAGACTCGTCGATGTAGACGAGATCGGCGAAGAGGCCGCTGTAGTGGCGGAGGAGAAACTGTATGACCTTTTCTCGCTGGGGGCTTTGCTCGTTGAGGCGGTAGAGCGAGTCGCGGCTCACGGTGAAGCGCAGGCGGCTGGTTATTTCGCCCTCCTGGGTGTAGGTTATATAGCCAGCGTTGTTAAGCAGGATCAGGGCGTTGTGTGCCGGCACGGGGAAGTAGTGAAAACTGCGGCAGAACTCCATGAGGTCGAACTCGCGGGTTACACCCTCGCCGTCGCCCATCGCCATCTGGAAGTAGTAACAGAGGTGCTCGTAGATATCTCTTATGTATTCGGGTTTAGGGTAGGTCTCTGGGACGCGTCGCAGCAGCTTGGCGTTGTCGCTCCCGCCGCAGAGCAACACAGCGTAGGCAGGGAGACCGTCGCGCCCGGCGCGGCCAGCCTCCTGGAAGTAAGCCTCTGGGCTGTCGGGAGCCTCGAAGTGGACCACAAGGCGCACATCTGCCTTGTCTATGCCCATGCCGAAGGCGTTTGTCGCCACCATCACGCGGAACTCTCCGCGGTGCCAGCGCTCCTGGCGGTCGTCTCTGATGATTTGCGCCAAGGCAGCGTGGTAGTTGGTGGCTGAGATGCCCTCATCCGCCAGTCTACTGACTATCTCGTGGGTCTGCTGGCGGTTGCGAGTGTAGACTATGGCGGAGCCGCTGGTGCCACGCAGAATATGGAGCAGCTCGCCGAACTTGTCGGGCGTATGCCTGACTATATAAGTGAGGTTCTTGCGCTCGAAGCTCATGCGAAGCACTTGGGAGTCAGGGCGGAAATGGAGCTGCCGCTGTATATCGTCCATCACCTCGGGGGTGGCTGTGGCGGTGAGCGCCAGCACGGGGGCTGAGGGCACTATGTCGCGCAGGCGGGCTATCTGCAGGTAGGCAGGACGGAAATCGTAGCCCCACTGGGAGATGCAGTGAGCCTCGTCTACGGTTATAAGACTGACGCGCATGTGGCTGACTTTTGTCTGGAAAAGTTCCGATTCAAGGCGTTCGGGCGAGACGTAGAGGAACTTATATTCACCGAGGATGCAGTTCTCCAGCTCTGTGAGAATACTGGCGTGGCTCATGCCTGAGTGGATGGCTGTGGCGCGGATTCCCATCTGGCGCAGGCGCGAGACCTGGTCGTGCATGAGAGATATGAGGGGGGTGACTACTATGCAGGTGCCACGGCGCGCCAGGGCAGGCACTTGAAAAGTAACGCTCTTGCCGCCTCCTGTGGGCATAAGACCGAGAGTGTCGTGCCCCGCATCAATGCTCTCGATAATGTCGAGCTGGATGCCACGGAACTCGTCGTAGCCCCAAAATAGCTTAAGTATTTTCTTATAAGAGGGAGAACTCATCACGGTCGTTCTCGGCAGGACGGATGTCCTCTATCTGCAATTGCACCGCCCCTCGCTTGTATGCACTCTCCTCGATGGCGTACACGATGTCAAACGAACGTTTAGACTTTATGTAGCGAGCCTGGCTGCTCTGGCCGAAGGCGATGCCGTTCATCACGTTGTTGCTCTTGTTGTCCACCAGCTCAAGCTTTATGTGCTCCTGCTCGCGGCCCACCACCTTGCTGGTGCCGTAGTCGTAGACCTGGCGCGTGCAGAAGTTGGGGCGCGGGTTTTCTGGTCCGAAGGGGGCGAACTTCTTCAGGTCGGTGAAGAAGCGGTGGCTGATGTCGCGGAAGTCGATGGTCGCCTCCACGTCGAGCAGCGGGGTGGTCTGCAGGGGCAGGATGTTGTCCTCTACATATTTCTCGAAGCGGCGCTTGAACTCGGGCACGTTCTCCGTGCGCAGCGAGAGGCCCGCGGCGTAGGTGTGCCCGCCGAAGTTCTCGAGCAGGTCGCGGCAGCTTTCTATAGCCTTGTATACATCGAAGCCAGCCACTGAGCGCGCCGAGCCTGTCGCCATGCCCTCTGAGCAGGAGATGACCACGGCGGGACGGTAGTAGAGTTCGGTAAGGCGCGACGCGACTATGCCAATGACCCCCTTGTGCCACTCTCCGTTGTATACGACTATGGCTTTGCGTTCCTCTGCGTGGTCAAGCGAGCGGACGATGCGGTTGGCCTCCTCTGTCATGCTCTTGTCGAGGTCTTTGCGCTGGTCATTGTAGTGATTTATGCGGCTGGCCTCGCGGGATGCCTCCTTGGGGTCGCTCTCCACGAGTAGGGCTACAGCCTCCTTGCCGTTTTGTATACGCCCGGAAGCGTTGATGCGCGGTCCTATCTTGAAGATGATGTCGTTGATGGTTATCTCGCGGTCGGAGAGGCCGCAGATGTCTATGATTGCCTTAAGTCCGGTGCTGGGACTGGCGTTGAGCTGGCGCAGCCCGTGATAAGCCAGTATGCGGTTCTCGCCCATTATGGGCACTATGTCGGAGACAATGCTCACGGCGCAGAGGTCGAGCAGGGGGAAGAGACGTGAAAACTCTATGCCGCCAGCCTGGGCGAACGCCTGCATGAACTTGAAGCCTACGCCGCAGCCGGAGAGGTCCTTGTAGGGGTAGGTGTCGTCGGGGCGCTTGGCGTTGAGAATAGCCACTGCGGGGGGCAGTTCCGCGTCTGGCACGTGGTGGTCGCAGATGATGAAATCTATGCCTCTACGCTTCGCCTCGCTTATGTTCTCCACTGCCTTTATGCCGCAGTCGAGCACAATCACGAGCCTCACGCCAGTCTCGCAGGCGTAGTCTATGCCTTGGGTGGAGACCCCGTAGCCTTCCTCGTAGCGGTCGGGAATGTAGTATTCCACGTTAGGGTAGAAGTCGCACAAGAACTTGTAGACCAGCGCCACGGCTGTAACCCCGTCCACGTCGTAGTCTCCGTAGACCAGTATGCGCTCTCCCCGCCCTATGGCTTCGTTAAGGCGCGCCACGGCTTTGCCCATGTCGCGGAAGAGGAAGGGGTCTGTTAGCTCGCTCAGCTGCGGGCGGAAGAAGCGCCGTGCCTCGGTGGGGGAACTAATCCCCCTATGTATAAGCAACCTCCCCAGAATGGGGCTGATGTTAAGGCTTTTGGCAAGTTCTTTGGCGCTTTCCTCATCTTCCTGCGAACTTTCTGTAAAGTTCCATTTATAATTCATGATGGTAAAGGTACAATAAAAAAAGCAAATCCCTATTGCCAGAGGTGCGGAATTTGCTTTTTTTACGTATTATGCGGCTTCGTGTTTCTTTAAGTTAAATGCCTAATTTTTTGCGTATATCCTTGGGGATGGCGTTCTTGTTTACCAGTATGTTGATGGTTTTGTAAGCCATGTAAGGCTTTGAGACATACCAGATGCCCTTGTAAGGACCGCCCTCGCCCCAGGAGTTCTTCATCATGAAATACTCCTTTCCTGTCTGGTCTTTGGCAATGCCGAAAATCTGCATGCCGTGGTCGTCGGTGGTTTCCCAGTTGTCGTAGCCAAGCTGGCGCATCTCCTGCGTGATTTCCATCTCGCCGCTGTTGTCTGCCTCGTCTATACCTGTGCTCTGCTTCTCGCCAGTCCATTTGCTCTGGTCGCTGCCAACCACATCCTTACTCTTGGATATTGGCACAGTAGCCACACACTTGTTCTTGCCCGTCTTATAGACGAAGCCGCTCTCGCTCACGTCGGCTCCCCAGGCGAAGGTCCAGCCATTCTTTATGCTCTCTTCCATCACCCGCATCAACTCGTCGAGCGGCAGGTTATATGTGCTTGCCCAGCGCCAGTTGTCCTGTATCTCCATGATGAACGTGGTGTAGAAGGGATGGTGAGTGAAGCTGGTGAGGCTCACGTAGTCGTCGGGGTCGAGACCCAAGTAGGAGACGAACGACTGCGGGGTGTAAGTTTTTCCCTCGTATTCAAACTCTGTGGGGCACTCGCCAAGGTAGTTGTCTATCATGCTTTGTACGCTCTTCTTCCAGGCGGGGTTTATCTTCTTGGCGCTGCCCTCGGAGATGGCTGTCACGTATGCTTTCATGGGAGTGAAGAAGGCGGCGAAGTTGTAGAGCGAGTCGCCGTAGAGAGTGACGGGGTAGGGCATGATTCCTTCGGGGATGAGGCCATAGTTGCGCATGCAGTAGATAACGTCGTAGGAGGTGCCGCCCTGAGCGAAACTGGCATCGCCGTGGGTGCGGATGTTGCGGTCGGCACGGTCGAGATAAGTCTTGTTCACCACGAACGACTCGCAGAGGTCAATATTCTGCATTTCAGGATGTTTCTTCAGCACCTCGCTCTCCAAGAAGGCGAGGGTAGAGTAACACCAGCATGTGCCGGAGCTGTTCTGGTTCTTCACGGAGGTGATAGGGTTCTCAATCACCGTGTTGAAGATAAGGGAGTCTTTGTCGTCTGCGGCCTTGTCTTCTTGTGCCATCAGCGGAGTGGCGGCTACCAGCGCCGTCAGTAAGAGGAAGTTTCTCATATTTATGTCTGTTTTTTAATTATTTATTTCGGTTTCTTTCAGGCGCGAGGCGAATCTCCGACCTATGTAGTTGTCGGTGGTCTGGCAGGCATCCGCAGCGAAGGCGCTTGCCGCCGATATCACGCGTCGCCACTGGTTGCGGTCCATGCGGGCTATGTCACCTTTCTTTATGCCATCTCTTATCAGTCCGTACACCAGTCCTGCGTTGAAATTATCCCCTGCCCCTATGGTGCTTACCACGTTTTCCGTCTTGGGAGTGGGAAAGGTGTGGCAGCCGCTGGCCGTGCACACGCTCACGTCTCCAGCCCCTGCGGTGCAAATGAAGGTGGGGCAGTGGGCAGCTATGTGACTACGGTATATCTTTAAAGGGTCGCGTGTGCCGTACATAATTTGGAAATCGTCGGCAGAGCCCCTCACAATGCCGCTAAGGCGGAAGTTCTCGTGAATGGCTGGCAGCAGGCTCTCCAGCTCGTGCAGGTGGCTTTGGCGGAAGTTGAGGTCATAGTATACTATGGCATCGTTGCGGCTTGCTTGAAGGAGCAATTCTTTAATCCCCGCCCGCGTGCCTTGGCAGATGGCGAAGTATGAGCTAATGATAAGTATGTCATCCTGGTCTATGTTGGGCGCTTTCCAGTCTTCTGGCAGGCGGGGCGTGAGCTTGTAGAACACGTAGTCAGCGTCGCCGTTCTCGTCTAAGTACGCCAGCGAGATGCTGCTCTTCTCGCCCTGCCGCAGCTCGAAAGCCTCTGTGCCCACCCCGTTCTCCTGGAGGAAGTCCCTTGTCTGGCGACCCACAGCGTCCTGGGCGGAGTAGCCCGCGAAGGAGCAGGGAATGCCAGCACGACCCACGGAGATGATGGTGTTGAAGCAACTGCCTCCAGGCACAGCCGCCACAGGGCGCTTATCCTTGAACAGAATGTCCAGGATGGTTTCCCCTATGCCTATGACTTTTCGCTTTTTCCCCATCATTTGGAGGCTTCACCCTTGCAAAGATAAGAAAAAATAATAATTCCGTGCGAGGGATACCCTTTTTTTTAATATCTCGAAAAATAATGCTACCTTTGCGCCGAATTTAAGGAAAGACAAGAAAGAACAACATGATGAATTTCTCAGAGCTCGGCCTTTGCGAGCAGTTGCTGAAGGCGGTGGAGGAGCAAGGGTACGAGCATCCCATGCCCATACAAGAACAGGTGATACCCCATTTGTTGCAGAACGGCGGAGACCTTATAGCGCTGGCGCAGACCGGCACAGGTAAAACAGCGGCATACGGACTGCCTTTGCTGCAAAGGCTTTTCGGCGCGCCAAAGCGCTCGGCATGGGGGCGCAAACCCCTTGCACTCATTCTCAGCCCCACGAGGGAGCTTTGCCTGCAAATAACTGACGACCTGCAGGGCTTTGCCAGCCACATGCCAGACATTAGCATACTGGCTGTCTACGGCGGGGCGAACATAGAGCCGCAGATACGCGCGCTAAAAAGTGGGGTAGATATAGTGGTTGCAACGCCAGGGCGCATCCTCGACCTGATGAAGCGGGGAGCCGCCGACCTGTCGGAAGTGATAAATTTGGTGCTCGACGAAGCTGACGAGATGCTATCTATGGGCTTCCACGACGACCTCGAAGCGATTCTTGAGGGTGTGCAGAGCGAGCACAACACCATGCTCTTCTCCGCTACCATGAGCGATGAGATTGAAAAAATCGCCCGCCGCTACCTGCATGAGGCGACCACCATACAGGTGGGCGTGCGCAACGAGGGGGCGGAGAATGTGGACCACATATACTATATGGTGCAGGCAAAGGACAAGTATCTGGCGCTGAAGCGAGTGGTGGACTACTATCCTAAGATTTACGCCATAATATTTTGCCGCACCAGGATGGAGACGCAACAGGTGGCTGACAATCTCATTCGCGACGGATACAACGCTGATGCCCTGCATGGCGACCTCAGCCAGCAACAGCGAGATTTGACCATGAAGAAGTTCCGTGGTCACCGCACCCAGCTGCTTGTGGCGACCGACGTGGCTGCGCGCGGCTTGGATGTCGACGACCTTACCCATGTGATAAACTACGGCATGCCCGACGATGTGGAGAACTACACCCACCGCAGCGGCCGCACCGGCAGGGCAGGAAAGAAGGGGACCAGCATCTCCATAGTGCACTCGCGCGAGAAGCAGAAGATAAAGCAGGTGGAAAAAACCATCAAAAAGGAGTTTCAGCGTGCCATGCTGCCCAACCCCAAGGACATCTGCACCAAGCAGCTCTACCACGTTATAGACGACATAGAGCGAGTGGAGGTGGACGAGGAGGAGATTGCCCCCTTCCTCTCCGAGGTGAACAGCCGTTGGGCTTGGCTCGACAAGGACGACCTGGTGAAGCGTGTGCTAAGCCGCGAGTTCGGTCGTTTCCTGCGCTACTATGCCAACGCTCCCGAAATAACGGACGTGGTGAAGGAGTCTTCCTCACGCGATACCAAGAAGGGAGAGGGTGGAAGCCGCAGGCAGAAGCAGGACCACACGCCGGAGGCTGGCTACACACGCCTGTTCCTTACGGTGAGCAAGGCGGACGGTTTCTTCGCGAAAGAGATAATAAAGCTGATAAACGACCACGTGCGTGGCGACAAGGTGCAGATAGGGCGCATTGACTTGCTGAAGAACTTCTCGTTTGTGGAGGTGGTGGAGGCTGACGCGCAGAGGGTGATAAACTCTCTTCGCGGCTTGCGCGTGAAAGGACGCATGGTCGATATTCAGGTGGCAGACGCTCCAGGGGCAGGCGGCGGAGGTGCCGTTGCCGAGCGCGGCAGGCGTGAGCGCCCTGCCCGTAGGGATGTGCCAGGAGGTCCAGGGCGCAAGGGAGCAGCCGCTGGCGGAAGAAGGCAGGAGAGAAGAGAGAGCGAGCGTGGTGGAGCGGCTGCCAGTCGCTCACGTTCAGCTCGTGGCAGACAGGATATGGCGGCCGCGGAAGAGCCGAGGCGTGGCGGGCGCAAGTTCAAGAAGGAGGATTGGATGAAGTTCCTCCACCCCGAGCGTAACACCAACCCGAGGCAGTCTGGCGATTTGGTGGGCGAGGAGCCTGACTTCTCCGAAGAGGGCTGGGCACGCCGCCACCCGAAAAAGAAATGAATAGTCAACACGCACATATAAAATGGGAAAAAAGACATTAACTATTACGCTGTGTCTGCTGGCGGGCTTTGCCAGGGCAGACGAGGGGATGTGGATGCTCAACAAGATAGACCCGCGCACGGCAGAGATAATGAAAGAGTTGGGGCTTGAGCTAAGCCCTCGCGACTTGTATAACACCAACGGACCCAGCCTTAAGGACGCAGTGGTCGACTTCGGCGATTTCTGTTCAGGTGTCGTGGTTAGCCCGCAGGGACTCGTCTTCACCAACCATCATTGTGGCTTTGCCGCCATTCAGCGTCTCTCAACGCCAGAGGACGATATCTTGACCAACGGCTTTGTGGCTCATTCGCTTGCCGAGGAACGCCCTGCCGAGGGTCTCTTCGTGCGCTTTCTCGACCGCACTGTCGACTGCACCACCCGTGTGCGCCGCGGCATGGAGGGGCTGCCACAGAGCAAGCTCGACTCCGTGATGACTTCTGTTGAGGAGGAATACAACGAGGCTTTCCCCGACCGTGACTGCAAGATTAAGTCTTACTTCGGGGCTGGAGCTTTCTATGTGTCTATCTATAAAGTATATAAGGACGTGCGCCTCGTCTGCGCCGGCACTAACAGCCTTGGCAAGTTCGGTGGCGACACCGACAACTGGATGTGGCCTCGCCAGACGTGCGATTTCAGCGTTTTCCGCATTTACGCTGACCAGTATGGCGACCCTGCCGACTATAGTCCCTCCAACGTGCCCCTCTCCACCGCCCGCTATGCCCAGGTGAGCCTCGACGGCTACGAGCCGGGCGATTTCTGCATGACCA
>JAJPYT010000176.1 GCA_021204845.1 Prevotellaceae bacterium
GTCTATTACCGCGTCGTAGTTGTAAGCCCCTTCCATCTGCCCGGTGTTCTCGCAGTATTTGTGGTCGTAGGTGGAGAGGGAGTTTATGAGTCGGGGATAGGTGAAAGGCAGACGGGCGCTGAAGTTGGCGTCTCCCGCCAGAAGGTTGGCGAGAGCGTCAGCCCCGTAATTGCCAGGCAGCAGAATGTCCACCACCGCCTGAGCCAGTGGCACGAGGTCGTTGATGATGCGGGGGCGGCCCTCGTTAAGCACCAGCAATAGGGGCTTCCCTGTCTGGGAGAGAGCTTTCACCAGATTTCTCTGATTCCCGGAAAGTGTGAGGTCAGTGAGATTGCCGGGCGTTTCGCAGTATGAGTTTTCGCCAATGCAGGCAATTATCACGTCAGCTTCCTTAGCGGCAGCCACGGCTTGGTCTATCTGCGGCTCGTTCTCTTCCCACCACTTGCTCCCTTTCTCCGTGCGGTAGGTTACTCCTGGCACATACGTCACGTTCGACGTGCCGAATTTGCCAGAGAGGGCTTCGTAAATTGTGTTGTAGTCCGCTCCGCATTCGTCGGCACGGTCACCCTGCCAACTGTATGACCAGCCCCCGTTAAGGCATCGCATGGAGTTGGCGTTAGGGCCTGTGAGCAGGATTCTCGCTTCCTGCGCCAGTGGCAGCATGCCCTCGTTTTTCAGCAAAACCTCGCTCTCTTCTGCCGCATGCAGCGCCATTGCCGCATGTTCGGCGCTGCCGAAACTGGGATAATCCTTTGGCGAGGTAGTAGGATGGTCAAACAATCCGAGGCGGTATTTCAGCCGCAGCACGCGGCGCACAGCGTCGTCTATGCGTTCAATTGGCACCAGTCCCTCCTCCACGAGCTCTTTCAGATAAGTGCAGAAACTCACCTCATAGGGCACCATCGACATATCAATGCCTGCGTTTATGGCAATCCGTATCGCGTCTTTCTTTGTGGCTGCCACGTGGTCGCGTTCGCAGAGGTTGTTAATGTCCGCCCAGTCGGTCACTATCATTCCGTCCCAGTTAAGTTCCTCTTTCAGCCAGCCTGTCAGCAATTCCCTGTTGGCGTGGAAGGGCATACCGTTGTCCAAGCCCGAGTTTACCATAAGCGAGAGGGCTCCGGCGCGTATGCTTGCCATGAATGGGGCGAAATACTTCTCTCTGAGGTCGGAACGGGCAATCGACGATGGTGTGCGGTCTTTGCCGCTTACTGGCACTCCGTAGCCCATATAATGCTTTATGCAGGTAGCCAAGTGAGTGGCGTCCACGTGATTGGGGTCGCTGCCCTGAAAGGCTTTCACCATTTGCACAGCCATCTCCGCATTCACAAGGCAGTCCTCTCCGAAGCTCTCCCACATGCGGGGCCAGCGCGGGTCGCGCCCCAAATCCATAACGGGGGCAAAGGTCCAGGGAATGGAGCCAGCCCTTGTCTCGTAAGCCGATGTTTCCGCGCTTTGGCGGGCAAGGTCTCTGTTGAACGAGGCGGCGATATTTATGCTTTGGGGAAAGAGCGTTCCTCCTAAGGTGTATGTGGTGCCGTGTATCTGGTCCACTCCGTAGATGCACGGAATGCCTATTTCCTGCATGGATTTCTCTTGTACGCGCTCTATCAGGGCAGCCCATGTGTCACGGTTTTGCGCCACATTCAGGGGCACGTTAAGGATAGAGCCAACCTTATAAATCCCTATCACCGTGTCGAGCATAGCCTCGTCCAGTTTAAAGCCGTCCGTGCTGCCAGGGTAGTCTGTTATCACGTCCACGGTTATCTGGCACATCTGTCCCACCTTTTCGTCGAGCGTCATGCGGCTCAATAGTTTTTCCACGTTGGCTTCTATTTGCGGGTCTGCTGGTATGGCTGGGGCGGCGGTGGTCTGTGCCTCGAGGGATAGTGTGCTTGCCAGGCACAGCGCGAGGGCTGGGATTAGGTTTTTCATGTAAGTCTTTTAGTTATGTTATTTTCATGCAAATTTAGATAATATGGCAATAACTTGCCGAAACCGCTTGTAAGCGTTAAGGATATTTAACCTCCGAGGTTGGGTCATTCTTTCTTTTACATCGCTTAATTGCCCGAATAGCCGTGTTGATAGTGAACCTCACATGCGAATGTGTGAGAGGCAAAAAGCAAAAAACTTACCGCTTTGTTTGGTGGAATCGAAGAGATGCACTAAATTTGCAATAGAAAAGTATAAGGTGCCTTGGATGAGTGGCTTAGTCAACGGTCTGCAAAACCGTCTACGGCGGTTCGAATCCGCCAGGCACCTCACCATAAGTTTAGAGGGGAACACCCGACCGCCAGCCTAAAGGCAAGCGGTTACTGGTGTTCAGCCCCTTTGGGGCTGTATAGGAATGGTGCTTGTTATTTAACAGACAGATAATCAGCAATACTATGAAAAAACTTTTAGCTTTATTCTCTTTATTCGCAATGTGCTTGTCTGGCAGGGCACAGGTAACAAGTTGCGCCTCGTTCATGAAGGCGAGCCAGAAATCTGATGTGGTAGTGCCTTTCCGTTACGACGGCGAGGGCGTGCAGACTCCGCTGGAATGGGGACTTGACCTTGCCTGGCTGAGTGAGGATAACCTCCGCACTGGGATATTCTACGTGGGGCAGGAGATGATAGATGTGGTGAGACTGTCGTTTCAGCCTACCTACAGCGTGGCGGACAGCACCTTCTCCTCCGACCAGATAGCTGACATGAACAGCAGGGTGCAGGCCGTGAAGAACTGGTGCAAGGACGACGTGGGATATTACATAAACGATGATAATCCCTCGGTGGACACTTGGTACAACAATTTCCTTGTAGGCAGCGAGGGGCGGGCAAAGCGCTGGGCGCAGGTGATAGACATGACGGCTGACTATTATAAGTCAAAAGGATTGACAAATCTGGTGGCGCTGGCTCCCTTTAACGAGCCCGACAATTACACTGACCAAGGATTTGTCCTTAGTTCGAGGACGGATTTCGTGAATATCTGCAAGGAACTGAAGACGGGCGATGCTTATAAGGACAAATATGCCGACGTGAGAATATGTGGCGGAAATACGCTGAACACGGATTCCGCCTACGAGTGGTGGAACTCCGCAAAAGACTATCTCGACGAGGGAAACACACATCAGCTTGCTGGAACATTTGACAATTACGCGGCTTTTTTTGAGACACTTACCGAATATGGTCACCACGCTACAAATGACGAGCTACACAACGTGATGGAGTGTATGGTGGGAGTGGAATATGGCTTGCAGACGGGAATTTGGTGGGGAACGTGCGAATATGCCCGCTCTCAGTTCATGAAGGCTACGTACCACCGCAATCCAGGTCAGAGGCTGGCTTACGCCGAGCATAGGGACAACTGGACAGCCGCCTCGGTCTATCGCCAAGCCGACGGGGAGGTGCAGGCTTTCGGCGGCATGAGCGAGCGGCAGTCTTACACCACGGCTTACGATTTTGTCTCGCTCGACCGTCCCGTGTGGTACGATGGTGAGCGAGGGCGCAATTATCTCATGTATTTGCCTGGCGGAACGGGCTACCAGACCGGGCAGTCGGATGCGGAAGTGTGCGTTAACGTGCAGGGTGGGGCAGACGTTATGCCTCATATCAACGGCACATATAAGATTGTGAACGTGAATTCCGGGCTGCCCATGGGCTTTGCCAGCAGTCCCTCGAAAAATGACTGGACCTCCATAAAGCAGAGGCTTAACAGCAATACATATAAGTATTTACAATGGAACGTGACCCCGCTGCATGACTCGGGCGACTTCAGCTACTATACCTTCGAGGTAAACACGGGCAATGATATGTATATGGATATCTATAACTGGAACTATAACGCCGGGGCTGATGTTGGTGTATATCATAGCACCAGTTGGGGCACAAACGAGCAGTGGTATCTGGAATATGCGGGGGGCGGGGCTTTTTACATCCGCAGCCGCTACAATGCCAAGTGCTTAGAGGTGGAAGACGGCAAAACCATTTCTGGGGCAAATGTGCAGATGGCCGATTTCACTGGCGAGGCTAACCAGCAATGGCGTTTCATTGCCACAAACGTGACACCTGACCTTGAGGCTCCGGCGGCTCCGTCAAGTCTCAGGGCAGACGGGCAAGGCAGCAGCATACGCCTCTCGTGGACGGCAAGCGAGAGCGCCGACGTTATGGAATATGCGGTGGTTAGAAACGGCAGCCTGCTGGCAAGAGGGCTTACCGACTGCGAGTTTACCGACAACGAGGCGGAGCAGGATTCCTCCTACACATATTACGTATATGCGATTGACAAATGCTATAACTATAGCGAGCCGAGCAACGAGACGGCAAACAATACCATAACTGACGAGAAAGGGGAGGTCATGCACCTGACATTCAGCGAGACGCTGGCAGACGAGACGCAGAACGGCAACCACTGCGCGGTATATGGAGACACGACATTTGTCGAGAAAAGCGACCATGTGGGCATCTCCCTTTCCGGAACGGACAATTTCATACAGTTGCCTTACACCATAGGCAGCCACGACGCTCTCACCGTATCTTGCTGGATATATTACCGAGGAGGCGGCGAATGGCAGAGAGTCTTTGATTTTGGCAATGGCACGGACCAATATATGTACCTTACCACCAACACAGGCAGCGGACCCCGCTTCGCCATAAAGAACGGAGGGGAAGAGGAGACAGTGGATGCTGGTACCCGCCTGATTTCCAACCGCTGGTATCATCTGGCGGTTACGGTTGGCAATGGCAAGGCTTCAATTTATCTGAACGGTGAGCTTAAGGACGAGAACGACGACATAAGCATAATGCCCTCAGACATACGCCCTGTGCTGAATTATATAGGGCGCAGCCAGTACGAGGCAGACCCGTATCTGAAGGCATACGTGGACGATTTCATAGTGTATAACTACGTTCTTTCGGCGGAGGAGATAGCAGACCTCGCAACTGGCATTGAGGACATTCCTATGGCAGAGACAGAGAGCCAGCCAGCCAGCGGCGCCGCCTACGACCTCTCTGGCCGCAGAGTGGGCGAGCACCAGAAAGGCATAGTAATACAGAACGGCAAAAAAATACTTAAGTGAGGCTTACTGCCCCTAAGGGACGAACAATAGTGGCGCTGAGCGGCGGGGCTGATTCCGTCGCTCTGCTCCGTTTATTGTTGGAGGCGGGGGCACAGGTGGTTGCCCTCCATTGCAATTTCCACTTGCGGGGCGAGGAATCTGACCGGGACGAGCGTTTCGTTTCTGCCCTCTGTCAGGGCTTGGGCGTTGAGCTGCACCTGCGGCACTTCGACACGAGGGCGTACGCCGGCGAGAAAGGAATAAGCCTGGAGATGGCGGCGCGTGAGCTGCGTTACGAGTGGTTTGAGCAGATGCGCGTGGAGCTTGGGTGCGAGGATATTGCCGTGGCTCACCATCAGGACGACCAGGCGGAGACCGTGCTCCTGAACCTGCTGCGCGGGACAGGGCTGCGCGGGCTGGCTGGCATGAGGCGGAGAAACGGTCATATTATAAGGCCCTTGCTCGGCTTCTCCAAGCAAGAGATACTCGCCTACTTGCGCAGCCTAAGGCAGGATTTCGTGGTGGACTCCACCAATCTTGAGCGTGAGGCTCAGCGCAATAAGATACGTCTCGATGTGTTGCCTTTGCTACGGGACATCAACCCAAAGGCAGTCCTGCACATTTGCCAGACAGCGGATTTGGTGCAAAGCTATCTGGAGGCGTCGCCCTCTGCTGGTTACAGCCTCCATGCTCTTCACGAATGGCTGCAGCCTTACGGCTTCAACTCCGCGCAGATAAGGGAAATTTTCCGTGAGCAGGGCGGTCAGTCGGGAGCCATTTACGAGAGCCCTACCCATCGTCTGTTAAGGGATAGGGGCAGGCTTTTGCTTACCGGGCGCTCCGAGACTTCCCTTCTTACCCTTAGCCACAGCATTGTGGAGACGGACTCCCCCCTTGACTTCCTGAAAGGGCAACCGCTCTCTTCAGACCATGCTTATCTGGATGCCGATAAGCTGGAGCTTCCTCTGCGGCAGCGCCCTTGGCAGCAGGGCGACCGCTTTCGCCCCTTCGGCATGCGAGGCTCCCGGCTGGTGAGCGATTTCCTTACCGACCTGAAGCTCAACCGTTTCCAGAAAGAGCGGCAGCAAGTGCTCCTGAGCGGCGACCGTATAGCGTGGGTGGTGGGCTTGCGCACAGATGACCGCTTCCGTGTCACGCTGGGCACCCGACGCGTCTATTGCATACGACTTGAAAACTAAATGCCAAATTGGGCGGTGTTTCAGAGCAGCCTCTTGCAGAAGGGGAGCAACCCGCACTGCTCGCATTTGGGCTTGCGGGCGGTGCACACGTAGCGTCCGTGCAGAATTAGCCAGTGATGGGCTGTGGGAATGATGTCCGAGGGGAGGTTGCGTGTCAGTTCTTTTTCCACAGCGAGAGGGGTTGTGCAGCTTTTTGGCACCAGCCCGATGCGGTGGCTCACGCGAAAGACGTGAGTGTCCACCGCCATCTTCGCCTTCTGGAAAATCACGGCTTGAATAACATTTGCTGTTTTCCGCCCCACGCCTGGCAAGCGTTCCAGCTCCTCGCCGCTGCTTGGCACTTCCCCTCCGAAATCCTGCGTCAGCATCCGTGCCATGGCCACCAGATGCCGAGCCTTGCTGTTAGGGTAGCTGACGCTGCGCACATAATCATATATAACCTCAGGAGAGGCGAGCGAGAGAGCCTCGGCGGTTGGGTAATCGCTGAAAAGCCGCGGAGTTATCATGTTCACCCGCTTGTCGGTACACTGCGCGCTCAGCACCACAGCCACGAGCAGCTGGAAGGGCGATTCGTAGTGCAGCTCGGTCTCAGCCACTGGCATTGCCTGCCGGAAATAATTAATTACTTGCTGATATAATTCTTTCTTCGTCATATTTTTGCAAAAATAGCGACTTTATTTTACCTTTGCAAAAAAAGTAGAGCGATGAAGCAGTTATTATTTATCCTTTTGAGTTTGGCAGCCTTGCCGATGAAGGCGCAGTTTGACAAGTATTTTGAGGACCGCACCCTGCGTGTGGACTACGTGTTCAGCGGCGACAACCGCAAGCAGCAGATTTATCTGCACGAGCTGATGCAGAGCCCAGGCTGGTATGGGCGCAGAGTTAATTTAGACAAGCTCCTGCTTCAGGGCGACGGGCAGATAACGGTTACTGACACGCTCGGGCGTGACACGCTGTTCCGCTATTCTTTCAGCACGCTCTTCCAGGAGTGGCAGACCACAGAGGAAGCCACCAAAGTGCAGAAGAGCTTCGAGAACACCTTCCTGCTGCCCTTCCCCAAGGAACCATGCCTTGTTACCGTGACGCTCACCGACACCCACAACCAGGAGACCAGCCGCCTGCAGCATAGGGTTGACCCAAAGGACATTCTGATAAGACCGATAGGCGTGACGGGTCAAACTCCCTGGAAGTATCTGCAAAAGAGCGGAGACTCAAAGGATTGCATAGACATAGCCTTCGTGGCTGAAGGATATACCGAGGATGAGATGGAGACCTTCTATGCCGACTGCGAGCGCGCCATAAAGGCGATAGAGGCCCACGAGCCATTCACGAGCGAGATGGACAAGCTGAATTTCGTCGCTGTGGCTCCCGTCTCGGCTGAGAGCGGAGTTTCTATCCCTCACGAGAACCAGTGGTTCAACACGGCTTTGGGCAGCCACTACGACACGTTCTACAGCCAGCGCTACAACACGGTGCCTGGCGTTTTCCACTTGCACGACGTGTTGGCTGGCATCCCCTACGAGCACATCATTATTTTGGCCAACACGCTTAATTATGGCGGCGGCGGCATTTACAATTCTTATCTTGTGGCTTCGGCTCACCACCGCACCATGGAGCCTGTGACGGTGCACGAGTTCGGGCATTCGTTTGGCGGCTTGGGCGACGAGTATTACACCGATGACCAGTACGAGACGCGCTACCCCAGCGATACGGAGCCTTGGGAGCCGAATATCACAACGCTTCACGACTTCGCAAGCAAGTGGCAGGACATGCTGGATGACACAGAGATACCCTCGAAAGTTGACGGAAAGGATATCTACACGAAAGTGGGCGTTTACGAAGGTGGCGGCTATCAGAGCAAGGGAGTGTATCGCCCAACCCAGGAATGTCGCATGAAGATAAACGAGGCGCCAGTCTTCTGCCCTGTTTGCCAGAGGGCGATAAGGCGCATCATCCACTACAACACCTTAGCTGAATAAGAGAATATCGTCGCAGATTTCCGCGATTGTGTCGCGCAGGCTGACGATGAGATTTTGGTATTTCCCCTTCTCGATAAGC
>JAJPYT010000001.1 GCA_021204845.1 Prevotellaceae bacterium
ATGAAATACGCTATCGTTCAGGCAATATTGCCCATCGCCCACGGAGGCGGGGTGAAGATGCAGTGCATAATGTGGGCAGACGGGCTGCGCAAGTTGGGGCATCAGGTGGATTTGATAAATCCCTGGGACGACAACGACTGGAAGTCTTACGACGCGATAATAGTGGTGGGCTATGCCTTGGGAATAAGGCTGAAGACGGAGGGGCTGGCCAAGAACAATCCCAACATGGTGATGGCGCCGATAATAGACCCGCATTGGCCCGACTGGGTGTATAAGTTCTTCTGCAAATACTGGGGAAACCACAAGCGTCTGGGGCTCACTTCGCGCTTCCACGACCTCTGGCTCTCACGCAAATATTTCAAGCTGTGGCTCGTGCGTTCGGAGGAAGAGCGGCATTACACCAGTTATTGCCTGGAGCGCCCGCAGGAGATGATAAAGAAAGTACCTCTGCATTACAGAATACCCGACATAGACGCTTTCCCTGAGAAGGAGAACTTCTGCCTCCATGCGAGCCGCCTGGCGGACAGGCAGAAAAATGTGGCGCGATTGATAGAGGCGGCAAAGAGATACGGCTTTCCGCTGAAGCTTGCGGGCCATCTGCATGGCGAGCGCGAAGCCCAGTGGCTGCACGGGCTGATAGACGGGGCCCGAAATATAGAGTACGTGGGGGAGGTAAGCGACGAGGAGTTGCGCAATCTGTACAAGCGCGCCAAGGCGCTTGCCCTTCCCTCGCTGCACGAGGGGGTGGGTATGGTGGCCCTCGAGGCAGCCGCCTACGGTTGCGAGATAGTGCTTACAAACGTGGGCGCTCCCAAGGAATACTACGACGGCAGGGCGATTCTCGTGAATCCCGCGAGCGTCGACGAGATAGGAGAGAGCGTGATGAAAGCCCTGAACGAGGGGCACGCGCAGCCCGAACTGATGAGCTACGTGAAAAGCCACTATAGCGAGAGGGCCTGTTGCGAGCTCCTGAACAAGTGTATAGTGGAAGCGATTAGTAAATAAGAGGTGGAGCCACGATAACCACTGTCGCTTGTACCGCTGGCGATACGTGATCACTCCCGTTATAATACGCCACAACAATTTTGCTTGTCTCGGGCAAATTTCCGTAAAAAGATTACGGCTGTGAGACGTTTTTCCCTATCTTTGCAAGAGAAACCAGAGAAAAGAACACCATGCTGAAGAGATTTGCGGTGAAAAACTACAGGGGCTTTGCTGAGAGGATAGAGCTGGACTTGTCTCGTCCGAGCAACTACAATTTCAATACCTCTGCCATCAGGAGCGGCATAGTGAAGAATGGTATTGTGTATGGACCGAACGGGTCGGGCAAGACCAATTTCAGCTTGGCTATCTTTGACATTATAAATCACCTGTCGGATAAGTGGAAGAAGCCGGATTATTATAAGAATTTTGTCTGTGCCGGTCGCCTCGGCGAGCCAGTGGAGTTTGAGTATTTGCTGGATTTGGCGGGGCAGACGCTTGAGTACGATTACCGTAAGAATGCGAACGGAGAACTGCTTACAGAGAGGCTGATGGTGAATGGAAAGCAGGTGTTTCACCGAGATGGCGTTTTCGAGATTGACGGAGAAGCCTTCCCCATGGCGGAGGATGCCAAGGAGCGTCTGCGCAGTAGCGCCAACAACGTGTCTGTGGTGAAGTATCTGCTTATGTCGTACCCCTTGCCGCAGGGGCATTATCTGCTGGCTTTGCAGAAATTTGTGGATTCCATGCTGTGGTTCCGTTGCTTGGACACGAGGGAATTTATAGGGTTGGACAATGGAGTGGTGAATTTTCAGGAGTATATCATTAAGAACCAGCTCGTGGGCGAGCTCTCAAAGTTTTTGGAGGAAGTAAGCGGGCAGTGCTTCGACTTCGTCGTGCCTGCTACTTCTGACAAGGTGCTCATGTGCAGGATTGGCGATGGCGCCTTGCCTTTCACTCGGATAATGTCTACGGGCACGGATTCTCTATTCCTTCTCTTCTACTGGCTGCAAAAGATGAAGGGCGCAAGTTTCGTGTTCATTGACGAGTTTGATGCGTTCTATCACTTCAGGTTGTCGTTCGCAGTGTGCAAGCGGCTCTTTGCCCTCGATTGCCAGGTGTTCACCTCTTCGCATAACACATACCTGATGACCAATGACCTTTTGCGTCCTGACTGTAACTTTATCCTCAATGGCAACGTGATTAAGCCTCTCTGCGATTGCACGAAAAAGGAGCTGCGCTTTGGTCACAACATAGAGAAGTTGTACAGGGGCAACACCTTCAGCGTATGATTCTCTTTGTGTTTGAGGGGGAGAAGCGGGAACCTCTGATATTCGACACGCTTCAAAGGCTATACTTTGACGGAGGGCCCGATCATATCATATGCACCTACAACAATAACATATATTCTCTGTACAAGGATATGCAAGCCCTTAGCGATGGTGCGGATATTGTGGCTTTGCTGCGTCAGATTATACATAAGCGGGGCGAGAACACGTTAGACGAGTATTCATCCACATCTGATTTCGCCGAGGTGTTCCTGTTCTTTGATTATGATTTTCAGAATAAGAATGAAAATCTAACTGTGGACGAGCTTAACCTTCAAGTGAAGAAAATGCTCGAGTATTTCAACGAAGAGACAGAAAACGGGAAACTATACATCAATTATCCGATGGTGGAGGCTATACGCTATACCAAGGAGTTGCCAGACACTGATTATTACACTTACGAGGTGAGCCGCAAGTACTGCTGTGAGTTTAAGCGGTTGGTGCAGCAATTCTCTTTCTATGGAAATTTCGACTTTATTACCCCACAAAGGGCAAAATGGGAGGGAACTGCTGTTAGCTTGAAGCAGAATTGGCTTTATCTGATAGACCAGAACGTGAGGAAAGCCAACTATATATGCCACGGAGAGAATGTGTATCCTGAATGTAAGGAAGCGATAGCACAGCCACAAATCTTTAGCGCTCAGGTGAGTAAGTACGTAAGCAAACCAGACTGTATGGTTGCGGTGCTGAGCGCTTTCCCTCTGTTCGCATACGATTATGTAAAAATAGGGAACTTGCTTGCCGAGGCTAATTTTGACATACCCCTATAGGGATTGCGGTATTTGCGGCAATATTTTTTAATCTGATAGATTAGCAATTAATCTCTGTGACGACCTTTGGAAGTTACCGCACTGACGCACTTGAATCAGTGCAGTGATTAGTCTTGGTTCCTGCGGTGACGAGGCTTAGTTCGTGCGGTAATGTTTGGTCTGTCAAAACATGGATTCGCAGACAGGTGCCTCTCGCTTGGCGCAAGAATGGGCGCTCAATTGAATTGATAATTCTCGGCGAGAGTGGGGGAGAGCCACTTTCAGAAAAACGGAATAGCACTAACATATTATGAATGCGATAAAAGTAAGCGTCATCGTGCCGATATACAAGGTGCCAGAGCGCTTCCTGCGGCAATGCATCGAAAGCCTGACGGGACAGACTTTGAGGGAGTTGGAGATAATCCTTGTGGATGACGGTAGCCCCGACCAGTGCGGGGCGATTTGTGATGAGTATGCTTCAATGGATGAGAAAATACATGTCATTCATAAAGCTAATGCTGGTGTAAGTAGCGCACGAAATGTGGGATTGGATAATTGCTGTGGAGAGTGGGTAATGTTTGTGGATGCAGATGATTGGTTAGAGGTTGGTGCTTTAGAAAGAGTTAATGAACTTATTGAAAAATATGATTCAGATGTCATTGGCTTTAACCATTTCTATAATAGTGAAAAAAAAGAATGGAAAAGGTTCACGTTTCCTCCCATCATTACAAGAACGGGGAAAGATATTGAGTGGCTTAAATTGGATACCTTGTTCCCCTATTATGATTCTAAGAAGAATGGTGTTTCGACTGGTGGCATACGTGGGGTTTGGGGAAAGGCGTTTCGACGCTCTGTAATTGAGAAATATGGCATCCGTTTTGAACCAGATATAAAGATTGCAGAAGATGCGATGTTCTGTTTCGATGTTTTTGATAAGTCGGAAAGTGTTACACTGTGTGATGAATGCCTAATACATTATAGAGTTTATGGGAACTCGGTAATGCAAAACTATAACCCAGATATAATAAGACTTAACGAAGGAGTGCTAAATGGATATTATAAAAGAATCATGGATAACTTTAGTCAAGAAAAGTATAGAATTGCTTTCCTCGGTGCGGCTGCCGAGTGCGTATTCCGATCTTTGAAACTCTTTTTCTTGCATGCTGACAATGCTTTACCTTTGAGTCAAAACTGTAAAAGGTTTAGAGATTCCGTTGGCACAGAGATTTATAAGAAAGCGCTTTGGGGTGCTAATGAGAGAGTTTTGCCGCATGGAAAGAGAGAAATGGTGTACTGCGTGAAAAAGAATTGGATAGTCTGCACATTTCTCATTGCCTGGGTTGCAATTAGAATCTTAAACTTCATACGGATATATGGATAAAAAAATAGCCCTTGTGACTTGCTATTTCCAGCCCAACTATGGCAGTCAGTTGCAGGCTTACGCCACGCAAATGATGTTTGACAAGCTGGGGGTGGAGAATGAGACTATCAGGATTGACGGGCTGAAAGGCGAGATAAACAAGGCGAAGTACAGGTACTTCCTGAGCTGGATATGGGACATAAACACCGTGAAGGACAAGTTCGCCACGGTGAAAAAGGTGTGCGCTCTCAAGACCAAGGGAGGAGCTTACCGTGAGGGAATGGCGGCGAGGCGGAAGATGTTTGACGAGTTCTCGCACGGCAGGTTCCACCTTTCAAGGAGATTCGGCTCTAAAGCCGAGCTTGCGGAGGCGGCACGTGAGTATGCGGCTTTTGTGGTGGGCAGTGACCAATTGTGGCTGCCGTCGAACATTGAGGCGGACTACTATACCCTGAACTTCGTGCCTGAAGATGTGCCGAAGATAGCTTTGTCCACCAGTTTCGGCATTTCACGTCTTCCGAACCGCCAGGCACTCAAGGCGGCAAGGTTTCTGAAGCGGCTGGATTTCTGCTCTGTAAGGGAACGGAGCGGGCAGGCTATAGTGAAGGAACTGACGGGGCGGGATGTGCCCGTGGTGTGTGACCCCACGCTGCTGTTCACTGCAGAGGAATGGGCTGAGGCGCTGCCGCGTAAGAGGTTCCGCGAAGAGAGGTATATGTTCTGCTACTTCCTGGGGAACAACCCGGGGCAGCGTGAACTGGTGAGGCGGTTCAGAGAGAAGACGGGCCTGAAAGTGGTGCAGTTGCAACACTGCGACGAATACATCGGGAGTGACGAGGGCTTCCCTGATTATGCCCCATACGACGTGGGACCGGTGGAGTTCGTGCGACTGATAAGAGACGCGGAGTATGTGTTTACCGACTCGTTCCACGCCACAGTGTTCTCCCTGCTGCACGGGAAGAATTTTTTCACGTTCAGGCGATATAGCAACGACAGCATAGTCTCCACAAACGGGCGGCTGTATTCCCTGCTTGCCTCGGTGGGGCTGGAGGAGCGGCTGCTTAAGGGCAGCGAGGAGGTGGAGGCTTGCCAGACCATGAAGATAGATTATAAGGCAGTGTATGCCAAGCTGGCGGAACTTAGGTCGTTTACGAAACAGTATCTGGCGGAGGCTCTGCGGAAATCGGGAATCGGAGTATGATAAGCATTAAAGACAAAAAAGACTGCTGTGGCTGCTGGGCTTGCGCCAACGCTTGCCCGAGGCAGTGCGTGAGAATGAAGGAGGACGAGGAGGGCTTCTTGTACCCAGAGGTGGACGCTGACACATGCGTGGACTGCGGACTGTGCGAGAAGGTTTGCCCCGTGATAAACGCTGCGGAGGCGGACGAGCCTCACGCCCAGTGGGGTTATCTGCTGCAACACCGGGATGAGAGCGTAAGGCGCGAGAGCACGTCTGGAGGGGCGTTCACGGCTCTTGCGGCGTGGGTAATCAGGCATGGGGGCGTTGTGTTTGGCGCTGGATACAGGCAGGGCTCGTTCGTGGTGGAGCACCAGGCGGTTACGAGGGTAGAAGACCTCGGAATATTCCGCAACAGTAAATATGTGCAAAGTATGATGGGGGGGAATGTATATAAGCAGGTGCAAAAATATCTACATGAAGGGCGGAGCGTGCTGTTCAGCGGAACTCCTTGCCAAATTGAAGGGCTGCGCCACTATATTCCGCAAGATGCGGAATATAGTGGGCTAATATGCGTGGACTTGGTATGCCACGGCATACCAAGTCCACGCATATTAGAGCGGTATATTGATGCCCAATCGTCTCTAATAGGCGGAAGGTTCACGAATGTGCTTTTCCGTGACAAATATTACGGGTATCACTATAGTTCGTTTTCAATCTACAATGAGGACAGGAGCAAGGATTATCATAAGGGAGTGGACACCAACGCTTACCTGCGCGCATTCTTTAACAATCTGAGCGACAGACCCTCGTGCTACGACTGCAAGTTCAAGAAGCGGTATCGTCACTCAGACCTGACGCTGTGGGACTGCTTCCCGATAGAGAAGTTCACCAAAGAGTGGGACGGCAAGGGAACGACGCGCGTGCTGGCGCATACGGAGAAAGGAAGAAAACTGGTGGAAGCCGTAAGAGATGACGTGCGCCTGATGGAAGTGGAGCCGGACCGCTTGGTGGATGGCGTGAGGGAGATGTTCCACTCTGTGCCCTATAACCCAAAGCGTCCACAATTCTTCAGGGATTGCAACGAGATGCAGCCCGTGGACTTCTTCAACAAATGGTTTCCCGTGACGCTGAAAGTAAGGCTGAATGCCTTCGCCCGCCTCGCCTGCCACAAACTCGGCATTTACACGCTGGCAAAGCGCCTGTTCATGGTGTTCTACACGAGGAGGGATGAGAGGAAGGGTAACTGAGAATGCAACGGTATGGCGGCATGGCGGGAGAGCCAGAGGCAAGGGCGGAAACACCCCTGCGGATATAGGGTGATACGACCCGTCGTGTGAGGTGATTCGACCTGTCGTGTGAGGCGATACGACCCGTCGTCTCGATGAAAACCTAATTAGCTTTCGCCCCAAACCTAATTAGCTTGCGACGGAAACCTAATTAGCTTACACGCGAAACCTAATTAGGTTGCGACGTGTCCCTTTTGGGGCTCTCAGCGGGGGCTTCAGCGGCTGAGGCGAGGGGGAGGAGCTGAACCTTACTGCAAATATAGTGAAAAAACCGGTAAAACGCAAATATATTCATACTAATCAATTATGGCTTGGCGGGTCAAAAGGAGAATGCGCAAGCGGTACGAGCGCCGAAGGTGCTCCCCTATGTTAGCCTGGGGTTTTAACCCCAGGACACCTTGCGATAGGATGGTGGGTGCCGAAGGTACCCTCTAATATCCAGAGGGTTATAACCCTCTGCCGTGGGTTGCAACCCACGGAATAAAGGCGAGTACCTTCGGCACTCTCTCCTGATTCATTCCTTAACCGCAGGCCGTAAAGGCCCGCGGCTATTATGGGGGGAGCACCTTTGGCGCTCTTTACCGCTTGCTGATTTGTGTTTTTGACACGCCCTCTTGCGGTTTGAGTTCCTGTGGCTGAAAGAGGCCTGTTCTGTCCTTTAGAGATAAATCTGTTGTTTAATTAAATAAAATAGTGTGCGGGACTGCATGGGGATGTATGCGGGACCTGCGCTTTCTGTCTTTCTTATGAGGAGGATTAGGATACTCCACCTGGCGCAGTGCGCCGGTGGGGTGGATTGTTACCTGCGCATGCTGCTTGCCAATATGGACAGGGAGCGGTTTGAGAACGTGGTGGTCTGCTCTTATGATTATGCGAGGGATGATTACGCCAGTGTGGCTGACGAGTTCATCCAGATAGATATGTGCAACTCGCTCTCCTTGAGTAAGGACATTGCCGCGGTGAGGCGCGTGAGGCGGCTGATAAGGGAGCTGCGCCCCGACATAGTCTACTGCCACAGCAGCAAGGCCGGCGGGGTGGGCAGGCTCGCGGGCGTGGGGCTGGGAGTGCCCGGCGT
>JAJPYT010000121.1 GCA_021204845.1 Prevotellaceae bacterium
TCGGCACTCACTCCTCACTCGTTCTTTAACCGCAGGCCGTAAAGGCCCGCGGCTACCAAGGGGGAGCACCTTCGGCGCTCTTTCCGCTGGCGGATTTAGCTTCGCTGAGGGTTTAGCTTCGCTGAGGGCTTCGCCGTTATCTTCGATGAGGGCTTTGCCGTTCACCGTTCCTGTTTTGACACATCCCTGCACGGATTATGTCACCGCACGAACGAGGCTTGGTCACTGCACTAATTGTGGCTTGTCACCACACTGATTCATGCGCGTCAGTGCGGTGACTACGGGCAGATCTGCCTCGTCCGCGCTCTTTATGATGAAGAGCTTGTCGCCACGGCGCACCTTGGCGGGGAGGGGGAGACTGACGTGCCAACCCTGTTTGGCGAGAGCGACGGGGCGAAGGTCGTAGCGCAACTCCTGCACCGTGGTGCGGAGAGCGCCGGTGGTAGGCCCTGTGACGAGTATCTCGTCACCTACCTTCAGAGGGCAAGCCTCGACCTTGAACTCGCCCACACTTATCTTGCTGAAGAAGCGCACTGCCTTGGCGCAGTAGACCTTGCGCTCTGTGGCCTGACTGCCATGCCCCCGTGTCCATTCGCCAAGAGGCTGACCAAGATAGTAACCATCCCAGAAGCCACGGTTGAAGACAGATGAAAGCTGGCGGTCCCACTCGTCCTGCTTCTCTGGGGTGAATGTGCCAGAAAGCACGCTCTCCAGCGCCTCGCGGTAGCAACGCACCACGGTGCTGACGTATTCGGGTCCACGGGCGCGCCCCTCAATCTTGAAGACACGCACTCCAGCCGCCACCATACGGTCCATGAAACGAATGGTCTTAAGGTCCTTGGGACTCATTATGTAGGGCCCCTCTATGTCAAGCTCCGTGCCAGTCTCACGGTCGCGCACCGTGTAGGCACGGCGGCAAAGCTGCATGCACTCGCCACGGTTGGCTGACTTGCCCGTGCCAGCGAGCGAGAGATAGCACTTGCCGCTGACCGCCATGCATAGCGCCCCGTGGCAGAACATCTCTATGCGCACAAGCTCGCCACCGGGACCAGTGATGTGCCTCTCCCGCACCTGGCGGCAGATGTCTGCCACCTGAGTGAGGTTGAGCTCACGGGCAAGCACTACAACATCGGCAAAGCGGGCGTAGAAGCTGAGAGCCTCGATGTTGGAGATGTTGAGCTGGGTGCTGAGATGCACCTCCAGCCCAATCTGGTTGCAATAGTCCATGACTGCCACATCACTGGCTATCACGGCGGAGACGGAGGCACGAAGGGCAGCGTCCAAGATTTGGCGCATGAGACCCAGGTCGTCGTCGTAAATCACGGTGTTGACCGTGAGATAGCTCTTCACCCCCTGGCTGCGGCAGAGGCGGGCTATGCGGGGGAGATCGTCGATGGTGAAACGGGAGGCGGAATGGGCGCGCATATTGAGCCTCTCTATGCCGAAGTAGACACTGTCAGCTCCTGCGCGCAGGGCAGCCGCCAAAGATTCGGGCGAGCCAGCGGGAGCCATTATCTCATAGCCTTGCATGCGTCAGGGAAAGGTTAAGAAAGAGGCTTTGGCGACACTAATGAGCCAGAACGAAGTCAAGCTGCTTGCGGTCGAGGTTGGTGCGGGCGACACGCACACGCAGGTGGTCGCCTAAAGCATAGCGGTTGTGGTAGCGTCGACCCCAGAGGCAAAAGTTCTTCTCGTCGAACTCATAGTAATCGTCGTCAAGATCACGCAGAGGTATCATGCCCTCACACTTGTTCTCGTCTATCTCCACGTAGAGCCCGTATTCCGTGACACTGGAGATGGTGCCGGAGAACACCTCACCAAGGTGATCCTGCATGAACTCCACCTGCTTGTACTTGATGCTGGCACGCTCTGCCTGTGCCGCAAGCTGCTCCATCTTGCTGGAATGGTCGCAAAGCTGGCTGTATTTGGGCCTGACACCGCTGCGCCCTCCCTGCTGGTAGCGCGTGAGGAGGCGGTGTACCATCATATCGGGATAGCGGCGAATGGGAGAGGTGAAATGCGTGTAGTAGTCGAAAGCGAGGCCGAAGTGACCTATATTGTTGATACTGTAGACGGCTTTCATCATGGAGCGCAGCGTTATCATCTCCACCACGTTCTGCTCCTTCTTGCCCTTCACGTCGTCAAGCAGCTTGTTGATGCTGTGGCTCACATGCTCCTTGTCTCCTCCAAGACGGAAGCGATGGCCAAACTTGTTCACGAAGTCCGCCAGATTCATGAGCTTACTCTGGTCTGGCTGGTCGTGCACACGGTAGACCATGGTCCTGGGCTTCGGACTCTTGGCTACACTCTCCGCCACAGTGCGGTTGGCAAGCAGCATGAATTCCTCCACGAGTTTATTGGCATCCTTTGCCACCTTGAAGTAGACGCTCAGGGGCTTGCCCTGCTCGTCAATCTCGAAGCGGGTCTCGAAACGGTCGAAATTGACCGAGCCGTGCTGGAAGCGGGCAGCGCGCAACTGCTTTGCGAGGCGGTTGAGCGTGATGAGTTCCGTGGCGAAGTTCTCAGCCGGGGCGTAATCGGGATTATCGGGAACACTGTGGTCGCCAGGGCTGGTGAGGTCCTGTGGACTTGCCTCCCCATGAGCCTCCAGCACCTGCTGCACCTCCTCGTAGGTGAAGCGTCGGTTGCTGCGGATGATCGTGTGCACAAGGCGCCAGTCCTTCACCTCTGCCCTGTCGTTGAGCAGGAAGACGACACTGTAGGTGAGCTTGTCCTCGTCGGGACGAAGGGAACAAATCTCGTTGCAAAGCCGCTCGGGCAGCATGGGCACGGTGCGGTCCACGAGATAGACACTGGTGGCACGCTCGCGGGCTTCCTTGTCAATAACACTGTCTTCCGGCACGTAATAAGTAACATCAGCTATGTGAACACCTACTTCCCAGAAGCCAGCTCCCATCTGGCGGATGGAGAGCGCGTCGTCGAAATCCTTGGCGTCGCGGGGGTCTATGGTGAAAGTGGTGACTTGGCGCATATCCTCGCGCCTGTCAATCTCGCTCTGTGGAATCTCCGCCGGGATGTGATTGGCAGCCTCCTCCACGTTCTTAGGATAGACGTAAGGCAGTCCGTACTCCGCCAGTATGGCGTTCATCTCCGCGTTGTTCTCGCCCGACTTGCCCAGCACGCCAATCACTTTGCCAACGGGGTTCTTGGCACCCTCGGGCCACTCCACTATTCTCACCACCACCTTGTCGCCATTCTTGGCTCCGGCTAACTTGTTGCGCGGGATGATGATATCATTGGCGAGAGTGCGGTCTTCGGTAAGAAGGAAGGAGAAATCCTTGCGGCACTGTAGTTTACCCACGAATGACTTGTTGGCACGCTGAAGGATCTCTGTGACCTGAGCCTCGCGTATGTGGTTCTTGCGGCGCGCCAGCATGGTGATGCGCACGCGGTCACCGTCCATGGCGTGCATGGAGTTACGCTCCGCCACAAGTATCGACTTACCACCGCTGTCGGGCCAAAAGGTGTTTTTCCCGTTGGCTTTGCGGTGGAACACTCCGTCCTCCTGCAAGCTCTGGGCCTTCAGGGTGTAAGTGTAACGTGGTTTCTCACTGATGTAGTCGTCCAGCATGAGGTCTTTCAGCAGATCCATACACAGCATGCGCGCGGGGTGGGTGACCAAGTTCAGTTCGCGGAAGATGGTGCGCAGTTCAAGACTTTGCCCTTCATTCTTCTCGAAAAGGTGCATTATTTTGTTCGTCAACTGCTTCTTGGTGATGTATTTGCCACGTGTCTTCTGTCCCATAATATTAGCTTTTTTTGACGTTATGCCACAAAGTTAAATAAAAAGAAAGTATCTTTGCGTAATAACGAACAAAAAAAATGTGAATATGACAATATTAGTTACAGGAGCGAGTGGCTTCATAGGGAGCTATATATGCAGTGAGGGGCTGCGCCAGGGCATGGAAGTGTGGGCAGGCATGCGATGGAGCAGCAGTAAACAATACCTTACGGAGCCAGGGCTGAAGTTCGCAACGCTGGACCTCGGCAAGCCCGACACGCTGAGGGAGCAGTTGCGCGACTGCAAACGGAGACTGGGCGGACGAGGCTGGGACTACGTGGTACATGCCGCGGGAGCTACCAAGAGCCGCCGCAGGGAGGGTTTCTTCCGTACAAACACGGAGGGCACGCGCAATCTGGTGGAAGCGCTGGTGGCGGAGGGCATGATGCCACGCAGGTTCGTCTTCGTCAGCTCGCTCAGCGTGTTCGGCGCTGTAAGGGAACGACCAGTGAACGGCAAGGGCAAGCCCTGGCGCTACAGCCCCATCCTGGACACAGACACGCCACAGCCAAACACGGCTTACGGGGAGAGCAAACTGCTGGCGGAGCGATATCTCGCCACGGTGGAGGGACTGCCCTACGTGATACTTCGCCCAACGGGGGTGTACGGTCCGAGGGAGAAAGATTACTTCCTGATGGCACAGAGCATAAAGCGGCACGTGGACTTTGCCGTGGGCTACAAGAGACAGGAGATCACGTTCGTGTACGTGATGGATGTGGTGCAGGCGGTATTCAAGGCTCTCGATAGCCCCGAGGCAGTGGGAAAGGCTTACTTCCTGAGCGACGGGGAGGTGTACGACAGCCGCCGTTTCAGCGACCTGCTGCAACAGGAATTGGGAGACCCGTGGGTGCTGCACATTAAGGCTCCCCTTTGGTTCCTCTGGCTCGTGTGCGCCATTAGCGGCACCGTATCGCGCTGGTTGGGCAAGACTACCACATTGAACTTAGACAAATACCACATCCTTGCCCAGCGCAACTGGCAGTGTGACATAGGACCCGCCCGACGCGAGCTTGGCTATGAGCCGCAATACAGCCTGCCACGGGGAGTGAAGGAGGCGGTCAACTGGTACAAGGCAGAAGGCTGGCTGTAAAAGGGAGCGGGACTATTTGCTGACGATGGAAGTTTCGGGGTTGCGCACTCCAGTGCAACTTTTCAGATAAGCTTTAGCCACGCCAAAGCGCAGGAACATGTCGAGGCGCACGGGAATGTGGTTGTCGTCGTCGGTGACGTAGAAAGTTATCACCTCGTTCTCCTTTTTCCCCTTGTATTCCACAAAGGAGAAGACCATGCATCGGTAGGTTATCTTCGTCTCCTCTGTCTTAAAATTCTTCTTTCCTCGATAGACGAGGGTCTGCGTCTCCACTTTCTTGCCGTCAGCCATCTGGAAGAGTATCTTGTCGCCCACCTTGAAATCGCTGCCGTCAAGCGAGCGGGCGCGCATCATCATGCTAAGCATATCGTAGACGCAGGCAGGGTCTATGATATTCTCTGATGTTCTTTCACCGTAGGGATTCACATAAAGCAGATCCACGTGGCTCTGCCCGTCGGGGTAAGAGTAAGTCACCTCGTTAAGGCGCAGCTTGCCCCCCTCGTTGGCACCCTTGCGGTAGTAGAGGGGAACAAGGTCGGTGGTAACTATGCTTGTGAGCGTATCACGCATGCAGAAGAAGCGGTCTATTCGTTTGCTGGTGGTTGTGAGCAGGCAACCTTCGTAGGCAGGTCGACCTTTATAGGTGGTTTCCTTTGTGGTCATATAGGCTGTGCCTGCCCCTATCCACACGAATTTCCAGTTGAAGAAGAGCTTGTATTCGAGACGCTCTCCAGGCAGGAAGGCGGTGTTCTCCAGTGGGCACTGAGCATTCGCGCCAGTCGCCGCCAATACCGCGAGCAAGCATATCAGCAAGACACGCACACCCGAGGACCGTAAAGATCCCCGGCTAACCCTGTGGAGTGGCTCTGCCACTCTCATCCTCCTGTTTCCGTTAGCTTCGCTGAGGGATTGCACCCTGCATCTCTCCCATTTTGGTTTACCTCTTGTTCTTGGCTTTCTCCTTTTCCCGCTCCTCGTTGCGGTTCTTTATGCTCTTCTCCTTGTCAGCCTTCTGCTTGGTTATCTCCGAGGGCTTCTGCTTTGTGCGCTCTATCCCCCTGTAGTCCCAGCTTTGCTCTATCTCGAACATGGCGCGCAGCGTGAGCGGCTTGGGAAAGTAGAATACCTCCTCGGGCTGCGTCTGGCTGGCATATTCTCCTGTGTCCCAAATGCCGTTGGCGTTGCGGTCTATGAACATGCGCATATAGTAGTCACCTGGTTTCAGGTAGAAGAAATCAACCCTTCCGTTCTCCGCCTCTCCCTCAGCCACGGGTTTGTCGCTCTTGTCCAACAACTGCACTATGCAGTGCTCGTCTCCGCCTATGAGCTTAATGAATATTGCCCCGAACTCGTCGTCGGACTTAACCTTTATGTCCGACTTTATGGACTTGCTGCACTTCCCTAACACGCTACGGAAGGCGAGACTGTCCATCACCATTTGGTAGGTGGTTTCAGACTGCCATTCAGCGTAGAGCCTGTAATCTTTCCTCTTTCCCTCCACAGGCAGGAAAAGGAAAGGTTCCTCCACATATTCCGAGTCCACCTTTATATAAAAATGTACCTTCTCCATGTCTACCGTATCTATTGGTTCGCTGAATGAGATGGTAATGTTTTGGTTCGGGGCTATGCTGTTGCCTGGGGATATCTTGCTATCCAGAAACTCTGTCTCGTAGGGGTTAGGCTCGTCGGGCAGCGGCTCCTTAGCCTTCTTCTGCCTCTTCTCACGGTCCTTCATCCAGTCCTCTATCATTTTCTGTTTCAGCTTCTCAATTTTCTCATGGGTAGTCTTTGGCACCAGCTCCAGTGTGTCGGTCTGCAAGAGGTCTATGCCCGTAGTGTCGGTGTCGAAGTATGTCATGCTGAAAGCAATCGTATCATTGTAAGCAGCCAGCGTGTCGGTAATCCAATAAGTGATAGTGTCGTTGTGCTCCGAAGGCTCAGGCACAAGGCAGGAACTGTCGAAGTTCAGCCCTGTTATATCGGGCAGGCTGTCCTGCGGAGCGGTGAAATAGAGCGTGAAGCGGTCTGGCAAGAGGCGCTCCGTCTTCAGCAGGTGCTTGTCCTGCCCGCCTTCCAGGAACGAGAGCAGCACCACATTGTCGGGGTAGTAGTGGATGTATGGCACCATCAGTATTTTCTCTATCTCTGTGGTGTCCCGCCACACCGTGTCAGCCCTTAGGTCGGGCTTGTGCCAGGTGTTGAGGGTCAGCGTGTCCCAGGCTATGGTCTCACTCTTCTGTGAGAAGAAGTAATTGCCGTCCATATCCTGTAGGGCGAAGGCGCAATATTGCCCGTCTTTCACTCCCTTTATAGTGAACTGCCCGCTGCCGTTCGTGCGGCCCACACGCAGCAGGGGAGTAGTGGTGAACAGCGTGTCGCTCCAGAGAGAGTCTTTGGGGTATAGCCCCACCAGTATTCCCTTCACTGGCTCAAGATTCTCCGCCGCCAGCACGGTGCCAGACACCTCCATGGTGTCTATTGTCTCTCCAGTGCTGAAGCTGAATGTGTACTTCCCCATCGGGTTGCTCTCGTTATTGTCCACTATGGCATCGCCGAAGTCTATAGTGTATGTCATATCAGGCTGCAGTTGGTCGTAGAGGTCTACTCTCACACTCTTGTTCACCGCCCTGATGTTTGGCATCTCTATCTGTGGAGGGGAGATAATCACCTTTTCGCTGGCGCTCTCAAGGTTAACGTATTCGTTGAACTGAATTTTTATCTTTTTCCCCGTCACGTTCACCGCCTTGTTGTCGGGCGAGCTGCCCACCACTTCTGGCGGCTCTTCGTCGTAGCGTCCTCCGTCGGGCGAGCCAATGTTGGCGCAGGAGCATACCTCCATCGACACAGCAAAGGCAAACATCATCGCTGCCAACGCCCCTATGTGCCAGTCATGCCCCCTAC
>JAJPYT010000018.1 GCA_021204845.1 Prevotellaceae bacterium
TGGCAAAAACGGTATGATAGCTTTTGGAGAGCAAGCGACCTCTTATAAGTCGCCCCAGGAAGGCGGAACTGAAAAAATACAAGACAAGAAGTTAACTTGCTAAATCTCTATATATGTATGATAGCAAGTAACTTTTTATAACGGTGCAACCCTCAGCGAAGCTAAACTTCCTCATTCATGAATGTCATGAGGAACTATTATTACTAATCATTATATCAAGTGTGAATGATACTAACTTTAGCTTCGCTGAGGGTTTATCTTCGATGAGGGGTTAGCTTCGCTGAGGGTTTCACCGTTCGCCGTTCACCGTTGCAACCTGTGGGAAGAAGTTGCTATCTAACGTGCATATAGGGAATTTAGCAAGTTAACTTCTTGTCTTGGATTTTCAACTGTCCGATTCTTAACAAATACAGCTATGCCACGGTCTGGCAGTGCAACCTCAGCGAAGCTGACCGAAACCAAGCCACCTGTTCCGCTTCCCTCAAATCTCCGCACTGACGAGCGTGAATCAGTGCGGTGACGCATGTGAATCAGTGTGGTGACGCATGTGAATCAGTGCGGTGACTAAGCTAAATGCCGTCTCCTCCCCGCCACATGAAAAAAAAGCGGCTAAGAGGCGGCAGATTACAGAAAAAAGGCTATATTTGTGCTGACATAAACAAATTAGTAACACTAAACACCCTATCTCTATGAAAAGAATTACCCTTTTGGCGATAGCGCTCCTCTCTCTGACGGGAGCCATGGCAAGTGACGAATTCACCGGCAAGGTGGCGACCCTGGCGAAAGCCACGCAGTGCGCCACGGGGCAGTGGTATGCCCTGTACAACGGGGCGGCAGGCAAGTTTCTGACAGACAATGGCGACGGCTCGCTCGGCACCAGCACCACGCCGGCGCTGAACTTCGCCCATGAATATACGGGCTGCTTCGTGACCTTGGAGACAGCGGACGGCGGAGCCTTCTACCTGAAAACGGGTGAGGGCAACTACATAGGTGCCCTCTCCGCTGCGGAGACCACAACTACCACCACTGCTGAGGCAGCCTATACTCTTGCCCTCAGCGACGGTCAAACGGATGTGTGGACCTTAGGCAACAGCGGACGCTACCTTGACGGCTCGTTAGGAAGCGAGACATCGACTGGAGACGCGACGGAGTGGACTCTCTATGCCGTGACGCTGAACGACGAGGACGAGCTCTCCGCCTCGCAGAGGCTGACCTTCCAGAAAAAGATACTGAGCAGCGGCGAGGCGTGCATGGCGCGCCTCTACTGCAAGCGCAACACGGCCAAATACCTGACCTGCCCAGAGAGCGGAACGGCACAGGGAGCCGACCTGCTAGGCAAGACAGACTATAGCCAGATATGGGTGATAAACCCCAAGGGAACGGGCTACACCATGCGCAACGCCAGCACGGGAGAGTTCCTGACCGCCACCTACAGCACGCCAGGGGAGGAGACCACGCTGTACATACAGCAAAGCCCGAACAACGGCACGAACGACTATTACTATAACGTGTCGAGCACATCGGGTTTTAGCAGCAACACGTGCCTGAACCTTGGCAACGACGGGCAGACGCTCTACCAGTGGAGCTACTCGGGCGATGCGGGCTGCGACTGGGCGATGGAGATGGTGTATGAGGTGTCGATAGACGAGGTGAAAGAGCACCTCGACGAGAGCAACATCTACGCCACGGAGCTGACAGACGGGGCTTACTACCGCATAACGAGCGACGCTTACGGTGTGACAATGACGGAGAGCTCGGGCAAAGTGAAGTGCCTGACCATAGACGGGGACAACTTCGCGCAATACTGGCAGCTGACGAAGAACGGTAGCGGATGGCAAATAAAGAACGTGCTGACGGAGGGCTACATACAAAAGCAGACGGGCACCAGCCAGCAGTACACCACAGCGACGGCCGCCACCGACTTCTACATAACGAGGACGGACGACGAGTGGGTCTACACGTGGTATATAGCCAACACCCAGGGCGGCAACGTGGGGCTGCACTGCGACGCGTCGAAAAACGTGGTGAACTGGACCACCACGGGCGTGGCGGCGAGCAAGTGGCTCTTCGAGGAGGTGGAGCTGACGGAGGAAGACATAGAGGCCGCCAAGGAGAAATATGACGAGTACCTGACCGTGGTGGAGAACAGAAGCGAGATAGAGGCGGCGCTGGAGGGCTTGTTTGAGGACAAGGCTTGCACGACACTGAAGAGCGACATAGCCAGCCTTACGGACGAGGAGCTGGAGGCGAGGGCCGACTATGCCTCGCTGCCGACGGAGATAAAAGCGATGGTGACAAAGGTGAGAGACGGAGCTTGGGGACTGACCGCCACGGGCAGCACGGTGACGGACAGCTACGAGAAGTTCTTCAGGATAGCCGATTACAAGCCTTACAGCCACTACACGCGGATGGCGGAAAACGCCTACACGGGGCAGAGCAATTGCTACGGAAAACTGTCGGGACCGACGGGACTGTACGTGAACAGCGGCGACATCCTGTACCTGTACGTAGACCAGGACGCAAGCAGCGACTGCACGCTGCAAGTGGAGGTGGTGAGCACGGACGGAGTGCCAGGCGACCACCAGACAGGAACGACGACTGACCTGAGCGCGGGGCTGAACGTGATAAGGGCTGCCGAGCAGGACGTGGTGTACATCTTCTACCAGCTGAACAATCCTGAAAAGTACCTGGCAGACTATCCCGACATAAAGATACACATAGAGGGCGGAAACGTGAACGGATGCTTCGACGTGACACGCGGGATGACTAACCAGGACTGGACGAACATGAAAGAGCTGGGGCTGCTGAACCAGTGCCCCGTGCTGAACCTGAAGACGGAGAACCTGGTGTTTGCCATGGCGAGCGACCTGGTGCTGAGCGCCATGACGGCAGCGCACCAGAGCGCCGGCGACGAGACTGAAGACGCGGAGAAACTGATGCGCATCTGGAACATGATAGTAAGCAACGAGGAAAGCTACCAGGGACTGGAGGGGCTGGAAGGCAGGTTCCGCAACGTGTGGAACGCCTTCTCGGTGGACTATAACTATATGTTCGCCACCTCTTACGGCACTTACTACAACGAGTCGACCCTGCCCTCGGTGATGAACTACTACAGCATGACGCACCAGGGCGAGAACAACGAGGGTGGCTCGCTGTGGGGCCCAAGCCACGAGATAGGCCACAACCACCAAAGCCCGATAAAGATGATAGGCACAACGGAGAGCAGCAACAATCTCTTCTCGAACATAAACATGCACGAGCAGGGAGTGAGCACCACGAGGGGACCAAGCCCCGTGACGAACTTCGACGACTACCTGGCCAACGGCAGCTCGTGGCTGGACCGTGACATTTGGGTGACCACACGTATGTTCGCGCAGCTTTACTTCTACTTCCACGTGATGGGCAACGACACTGACTTCCTGCCCAACCTGTTCAAGGCGCTCAGGAGCGACCCGATAACCAAGGGAAGCTGGGACAGCAGCCTGACGGCGGACAGCGACGGAGACGGAGTGGCGGACGTGAGCGGGGGATACAAGAGCTATGGCAAGGACGACTACCTGAAGTTCGCGAAGAAGGTGTGCGACGTGGCGCAGGCAGACCTTAGCGAGTTCTTCGAGGCTTACGGCATGTTCGTACCGGAGAAGGACAGGTACTGCGGAGACTACTCGAACTACTTCGTTACCACCACGCAAGGCGACATAGAGGAGGCAAGGCTTTATATGCAGAAGTACGAGAAGAAGCTGGGCAACCTAATGTTCATAGACGACCACATAGAGAAGAAACTCGCCGATGCCGACAACAAGTTCGAGGCTGTGCCGGCAAGCGACGGCTACAGGGTGAACTGCGGCACAGGCACTAACTACAAGGTGGGCACGGCAGGCGTGTTCGGAGACTATGAGATGTACGACGGACACACGGAATATGGGGTGACCAACGACTACTACTCGACGAGCAGCAACACCATACAGTTCAAGGGAACAGGCTGCGTGGGGCATAAGGTGTATGACCTGGACGGCAACCTGATATGGGCGACGAACATGAAATCGACTACGATACCGGAGGCTATAAGAGACTTGTTCCCCGACAAGGTGGTTGTGGTGGCGGCAGAGGAGAACATGAGCGATGTTCCCTGTCCATATTACAGGAGCGGCTCTTACGAGGTTTACAGAATGAACGTGAACTTTGCCGACGGGGTGAATCTGACGTGGTGGGCGAATGGCAATATAGACGACTATCTGCCAACCAATGCCATAGGTGTGATACAGACCAGCGGCGCTCCCGAGGGGCTGACCTCATCTGTGAACGTGGTGAACACCGACGGGTGGGCGCAGCACGTGGTGATAGACGGAAACGTGGCTTGCCATATACCAGAGGCGATAAACGCCTCGAAGCTGGACTTCACGAAGGACGGCGACGGCTTCCAGGCACTGAGCCTGCCCTTCGAGGTTAAGCATGCCACCACTATAAGCGGCACGGAATATGTGCATGACGCTACAGTGGAGGCGGGAGACCCGGTGGTAACCAACGGAGCTGTGGCTTACAGCCTGACTGGCGCTGCCCTGAAGGCGGGCGACTATGATGTGGCTGATAACGGCTACGTGCTTGCCACGGATGGCAGTGCGGTGGAGGTGGCAGAAGGGGTGAGCCCCTTCGTCTACCTGTTCGACAGCGCTTTCGTGCTTGGCAACTTAGACTCCGTGAACGAGATATTGTCTGCTCCCGATGCCGATGCGCAAGTTGTTTATGACCTTGCCGGGCGACGCGTAACTAAAGTGACGAAGAGGGGCGTATATATAATAAACGGAGTTAAGACGTTTGTGAGATAAAAAGAGAAAAAGAGTACATCAGAGCCATGTCGAAACACCACAAGAAGCCCAGTGCGCCAAGCGCGCCAAAACCTCAGCAGAAAAAGGCGGAAGAGAAGAAGGCGAAGCGCAGGATTATTCTGCCCTCTCCATACATAGTAATGTTTGTGGTAGTGTGGGCTTGGGCGGCTCTGTGGTATGGCGACACGCTGCACATAGCCAGGGAGTTCTCATTCTGGTCGTGGGACAGCACTCTGATGTATTACGAGAAAGGGAGGCCGTGGGGCGAGTTGTGGCAGATAGGTTTGCTGCTGCTGCAACTCTACCGCTGGCCCGCTGTGGGGGCTCTGCTCTTGTCGTTGCTTATTACTGGCGGCACTTACCTTTTTGGCTACTGCCTGAGGCTGCGCTCGTGGTGGCAGTTGCTGCAATACATCCCCGCGCTCCTCTATATGAGCTACACGGCTTACTTGGGCTTCGACCTTTATTTCGAGAACGAGGCGGGCAGGATAATGGGCATTCCTTTCCTGTGTTTCGTGGTTCTGCTGATAATTGCGCTGATAATCCGCTCTTTCAGCAAACATCACCGCTTGCCGCCAATCTTGCGAGCGCAGGCAGGGGAGAACTGGAAACTTAGCTCGACATACCTGCTGGCTGTGGTGCTGACGGTAGCCGTGCCAATGCTAATCTCGCAGCTGTTGCGCCCATACGTGCGTGTTACCACAAAGATGCAATGCTGCATGGAGAGGCAGGATTGGGCGAAGATGGCGCAGACGGCGAGAGACCATGCCGAGATGTCTTACCGCCCCATAGCCGCCTACTATGCGATAGCTCTTGTGCAGAGGGGCGAGATAGCCACCCACCTCTTCGACATACGCATGGACTACGACGACGTGTATATTCACGAGTTTGGAGGAACGCTCTGCAACGTGGGAGACTATTATATGGAGGATTGCGACTTCTACGCGGGGCTGGTGGAGACGAGCATCCATCACGCCATGGAGAATCTCACCATGAACGGCCCGAATTTGCGAGCCCTGAAATTGCTTACTAAGTGTGCGCTCCTTAACGGAGAATGGGAGGTTGCGGAGAAGTATTTCACCATTCTCCACCGTGTGCCATTCGAGGGCAAGTGGCTGAAGAAGTATGAGCCCATGCTGCGGGACAGCGCCGCGGTTAACAGTGACCCGGAATTTCACATGGTGAGACTCACGGAGCCTGTGCACGACAACTTCGAGAACAATTTCGAGCAGCCCGCCTTCTTGGGCTACAACGCAGCCCTGCTTGAGGGGCGCAGCATAAACGCTCTGTGGAACTGTCTGGCTGTGCACCTCTACTCGAAGAGCATGCCGCAGTTTATCTACCGTTGCTATCCCATGCGAGGCACCACTCCACCCGAGAGCTTTGCCGAGGCTTTGGCGCTGATGTCGAGCAAGCAACCCGAACTGATGCAGAACTTCTTGGGGCTGGAATGGCAGCGTGAGCATCTTGCCCGTTTTGCCAAGGAGGTGAAGCCTTACATGAAAGACCGCGCCAAATACGCGCGTGAGCTGTTCCCGAAATATAAGGGATACTATCCCTATTACTATTTCTTCGGCAACCTAAAGGCGACGAAGCGACAAGAAGAAGCACGTAAATCATCAAGCTCAGGAGTGAACTAATGAAAAGATTATCATACCTTCTGCCACTGCTGCTGGTGGCGCTGCTCATGGCGGCATGCGGAAAGAAGAAATACTCCATCCCCGCAAAGAGCGTAGAATACGAGGAACAGGCTGTGACCTACCCAGACTACAACGACGTGACCATTCCGCCTAATATCGCCCCTCTGAACTTCATGCTAAGGGAAAAGGCAGCTACTGAGCTTGTAGTGGTGTACAAGGGCGACAAAGGCGGTGAGCTGGTGACTGGCGGGGGCGAGGACCTGAAAGTGAAGATAGACACCACCGAGTGGCGTGCCCTGCTGCAGGCCAACAAGGGAGCTGACGTGACAGTCACCGTCTACGCCCACATGCCAGGCGGATGGCGAAAATATAAAAGCCATAAGTTGAGCGTGGCGGAGGAGGACATCGACCCCTATCTCAGCTACAGGCTCATAGAGCCGGGTTATGTGCTTTACCGTCAGCTTGGGCTTTACCAGCGCAACCTCACTAACTGGACCGAGGCAATCATCTACGAGAATACCCGCACCTACGAGGAAGATAATAATCACTGCATCAACTGCCACAACTATCAGAATTACAGCACCAAGAACATGCTCTTCCATGTCCGCGCCAATCATGGCGGCACAGTGCTGGTGATGGACGGAAAGGCAAGGAAGGTGCAGATTCAGGGAGACAGCCTTCTCGCCTCCGGTGTCTATCCCTCGTGGCATCCCAAGAAGAATCTTGTTGCCATTTCAACCAACAAGACTGGGCAGGTGTTCCACATCAAGCACCCGGAAAAGATAGAGGTGATGGACGAGGCGAGCGACTTGCTGCTCTACGACGCGGACAAGAACGAAGTGCGAGTTGTGCTTGACAGCTCAACCGAGCTGGAGACCTTCCCGTGCTGGTCACCTGACGGCAATTGGCTTTACTACTGTGTGGCCACTGACCCCATTGACCACACGCTGCCCGACAGCTTGCAAAGCACCATGATGGTGCAGTACGAGAACCTGCACTACGACGTGAAACGTCTCTCTTTTGACCTTCAGACGCTTCAATTCGGGGAGCCTGAGACCGTTATCGACTGCAGCACACGTGGCCGCAGCGCCTCATTTCCCCGCATCAGCCCAGACGGACGTTATCTCCTCTATGCCGAGGGAGATTACGGCCAGTTCCACATCTGGCACAGGAGCAGCGACCTTTTTGTGAAAGACCTGAGCAATGACAGCATATATCCACTCACCGAGGCAAACAGTCCCGATGTGGATAGTTACCATTCCTGGAGCAGCAACGGGCGCTGGATAGTGTTCAGCACCCGCCGAATGGACGGGAATTATACCCGCCCCTTCATCACCTATTTCGACAGTGAGGGGCGTTCACGCAAAGCGTTCTGTCTGCCGCAGGAAGACCCCGAGCAGAACATCATGCTCCTGAAGAGCTACAATGTGCCGGAGCTCACCAAGGACGCGGTGCGTGTCACCCCGTCAGCCCTGCGCCGCTGCATATATGATTCAGACGGAGAGAAAGCTAAATACATAAGTAGATAACCTTATTTTTTCAGATTATGAGAGTAATTATTCAACCCGATTACGCCCGGCTTTCCCGTTGGGCGGCAGAGTATGTGGCAGCCAAGATAAACGCCGCCGCTCCCACAGCGGAAAAACCCTTTAAGCTGGGTTGCCCTACCGGCAGTTCGCCATTGGGTCTTTACCGGCACCTCGTAGAGTTGTGCCAGGCTGGCAAGGTAAGTTTCCAGCACGTTGTCACATTTAATATGGACGAATATGTGGGTCTCCCCGAGGAGCACCCTGAGAGCTACCATAGCTTCATGTGGAAGAATTTCTTCAGCCACATCGACATTCTCAAGGAGAATGTGCATATTTTGAACGGCAACGCTCCTGACTTACAGACCGAATGCCTCGCCTACGAGAGGGCTATTTCCGAAGCTGGCGGCATAGACCTCTTCATGGGCGGCATAGGACCAGACGGACACATAGCCTTCAATGAGCCCTTTAGTAGCCTCACCAGCCGCACGCGAGTAAAGACTTTGACCACAGACACCATCATAGCTAACAGCCGTTTCTTCGGGGGCGACGTGAGCCAGGTGCCAACAACAGCGCTCACCGTTGGCGTTGGCACAGTTATGGCAGCAAGGGAGGTGCTAATCGTCTGCAACGGTCACGGTAAGGCCCGTGCCTTAAAGCACGCCATCGAAGGGGCTGTGTCGCAAGAGTGGACCATCAGCGCCCTGCAGCTTCACCCCCATGCCATAATCGTCTGCGACGAGGCGGCAACTGACGAACTCAAGCACGGCACGTACAAATATTTCAAGGATATAGAGAAAGACAACCTGTAAGGCTATTCTGTCCGCTATGCCTTTACTCCTGCTTCTTGCCGCAGAAAGGGCAGTAGTGGGCGTCTTCCTCTATGGGAGCTCCACACTCAGGACACTTGTGGCGGGGCTTCTTCTGTTTTGCCCCTTCCTTTATGAACTGCGCTGAGACTATCCCCGTAGGCACTGCCATGATGGTATAGCCTAAGAGCATGACTATCACGCTTAGGAAACGCCCCACAGCAGTCACGGGGGCAATGTCTCCGTAGCCCACAGTTGTCATGGTCACCACTGCCCAATAAATACTCGACGGGATGTCCTTGAACTGTGAGCCTGGCACATCTCCCTCCACCATATACATGAGGGTGCCGATGGATACCACCATTATCACCACAAAGAGGAAAAAGACCAGCACCTTGCGCGCTGAAAGGCGCAGCGAGCGCAGGAGCAGGTCGCCCTCAGAGAGGAAACTGAAGAGCTTGAACACGCGGAACACCCTGATGAGGCGGAACACCCGCAGCACCATCAGGTAGCGCGCGGATGTGGTGAGCCAGCCAAGATACAGTGGAATGGTGCTCAGGAAGTCCACTATGCCGAAAAAACTGAAGATGTATTCCTTAGGCTTCGGCGAGCAATATATGCGCAGGATATATTCCAAAGTGAAGAAGAGCGTGAACACATACTCGAAGCCTGTGAACACCCGCTTCCAGGCACTGGGCAGCCCCTGCATGCTCTCTATGATGATGAGCACTATGCTCACCACAATCATCACGAGCAGGCACACATCGAACAATTTTCCCAACGGGGTGTCGCTCTCGAAGATTATTATGTAGAGCTTCCGTTTAAGGCTCTTGTCCGTTGCCTCCCGTGACATGTGGGTGAATCCCTTTATTTATTTTGCCGTGTGTGGGGTGGGGGTCAGAAAAGGCTGTTTTCCACTATCTGCCCCATCTGCCAAACGCAGCGCACTGCCAGGTCGTCGTCCAGTATCATTATGTCAGCGTCCTTGCCCTTTTGCAAAGTCCCTTTGTGGTCGTTTATGTTCATTATCAGGGCAGGTGTCTCGCTGCACATGCGAACCGCGTCTTCCAGCGGTATCTCCGCTGTCTGCACGGCCACCTGTATCAGGCGGTCCATTGTGGCTATCGAGCCAGCCAGGGCAGAGCGGTCGCTCAGTTTGCACACTCCGTTCTCTATCACCACTCGCGGGTCGAAGGCCTTAGCGTCGCTGTCGGTGGCGGCAAGTGCCAGGGCATCCGTTATAAGTGCCATGCGCTCCACACCCTTTATCTTGTATGCCATGCGCAGTATCGTCGGTGGCACGTGTATCCCGTCAGCCACACACTCTATCGTCATGTCGTCTATCAGATAAACGCTTTCCACCGTTCCCTCGTACTTATATTCTCGTTTGTTGTGGAAACCTGGCATGGCGTTGTAGAAGTGCGTCACGTGCGTGTAGCCCGCCTCGAAAGCCGCCTTCACGTCGCTGTATTCAGCCTGCGTGTGGGCTATTGAGGGAAGCACCCCCCTGTCGCTACAGTAGCGGCCGAACTGTATTGCTCCAGGCAGTTCGGGCGCGGCGTCCCACCGTTTCAGGCAGGGGCAGTTCTCCACTATGGGCACGTACTCGTTCGGGTCGGGGTCTTTCAGCCATTCTGGCATCTGCGCCCCCGCTTTTGCCTTGTTCAGGTAATGCCCTTCGAGATGAAGCCCTGCTATTGGGCTGTTCTCCTCTTGCATCAGTTTCTCGCAGGTCTCCACTGCTTTATTTATCATCGGTATGGTGCTGCTGCTCAGCGTGGGATACATTGTTGTCGCGCCATGGTGCAGGTGAGCGTCCACGGCTGTGCGGAAAGCTTCTTCCGTGCCTTCTTGGAAGTCGCGTCCTCCGCCTCCGTGCGCATGCATCTCTATGCCGCCAGGCACCACATACATACCTTTAGCGTCTATTATGTTTGCCCCTATTATGGCGAGGTCGCAGTTCGTCACCTCCAGTATTTTCCCGTTTCGCAGCACCATGCTGCCGTCTTTCAGCCAGCCCTGCGGGGTTAGTATTCTTCCGTTTATTATTTGCGTTAACATATTCTGTCTCCTTTCATTAGAGTTGTCTAAAGTGTTATACTTATTTGGTCATTCCTCGGACCACTTCCATTATCTCTTCCGCCACAGCTTCCGCCTCCTCTGTGGTGGCAGCCTCGCTGTAGACGCGTATTATAGGCTCTGTGTTTGATTTGCGCAGGTGCACCCATTTGTCGGGGAAGTCTATCTTCACTCCGTCCGTGTCGTTCACCTGCTCGTTCTTGTACATCTCCTTCACTCTGGCAAGTATCGCGTCCACGTCCGTGCCAGCCGTCAGGTCTATGCGGTTCTTCGCCATCTGGTATGCTGGGTAGGTGGCGCGTAGCTGGCTCGCCTTCAAGCCTGTCTTTGCCATATAGGTGAGCACCAGAGCTATGCCTACGAGAGCGTCGCGTCCGCTGTGAGCCGCGGGATAGATTACTCCCCCGTTGCCCTCTCCGCCTATCACGGCGTTCACCTCTCTCATCTTTGCCACCACGTTCACCTCTCCCACCGCGGCTGCCGCGTACTGGCAGCCTGGGTAGCGGCTGGTCACGTCGCGCAGGGCGCGTGTCGAGCTCAGGTTGCTCACCGTGTTGCCTGGTGTGTGCTGCAACACCCAGTCTGCCGCCGTCACCAGCGTGTACTCCTCACCGTACATCGTTCCGTCTTCCTGGAACATCGCCAGACGGTCCACGTCGGGGTCAACCACAAAACCTATGTCATGCCCTCCAGCCTGCATAAGGGTTTTCATGGCTTGGAGATTCTTCTCCAGCGGCTCGGGGTTGTGCTGGAAGTTTCCGTCTGGTTCTGTAAACAGTCCCGTCACGTGTTTCACGCCTAAGCGCTCCAGCAACTGGGGCAGAATTATGCCGCCCACAGAGTTCACCGAGTCAAAAGCCACTCGGAAGTCCGCCTTGCGTATTGCGTCAGCGTCCACCAAGTCCAGCCCCAGCACCATGTCTATGTGCTTCTCACCGTAAGACAGGTCTTCCATGTATTTTCCCACATGGTCCACGTCAGCGTACTCGAAGTCCTCCGCCTCTGCTATCCTCAGCACTTCCTCTCCTTCCCGCTTGTCGAAGAACTCGCCCCGCCTGTTCAGCAGTTTCAGTGCGTTCCACATTCGTGGGTTATGGCTTGCCGTCAGTATTATGCCGCCGTCAGCTCCAGCCAAGGTCACTGCCACCTCGGTCGTGGGGGTCGATGCCAGCCCTATGTCTATCACGTCGAAGCCCATGCCCATGAGCGTGCCGCAAACCACGTTTCTCACCATCTCGCCGCTTATGCGGGCGTCTCTGCCCACCACTATCTTTCCGCTTCCCGCGGGGTTCATCCTGCGGATTACTACCGCATAAGCGCTCGTGAATTTCACTATGTCCAATGGGCTGAGCGTGTCGCCAGTCCTGCCTCCTATGGTTCCTCTTATTCCGGAGATTGATTTTATCAGGGTCATAATATCTTTGTTTTTTATGGTTTGTTCGTTACTTCGGGCAGCGTCACTTTGAAGATGGGGCTTTCCGTGTGCGCTTCTTTCACCAGCGCCACCATTTGCTCCACCTTCTCTGGATATTCATCCGCCAGGTTGTTGTCCTCATGCACGTCGGAGAGCAGGTTATACAGCTCGCACACGCCATGTTTCACTATCAGCTTCCAGTCGCCCCGCCGCACTGCTATCTGGTCTGTCTCGTCGAACTCCCAGTAGAGGTAGTCGTGCTCTCTTTGCGCCTCGGTGTCGCCCAGCAGCGTGGGCAGGAACGAGATGCCGTCGAAACGGTCCTCTTCCCCCAGCCGTGGGTTGCGGTAGCGGCTTTCGTAATCATGCTCGCCAGCTATGTCGCATAGTGTGGGCATAACGTCGCAGAAGGCTATCTGCTTGTCCGTCCTCGCCCCGGCGGTCACGTGCCCCTGCCACCACACTATGAAGGGGACGCGTATTCCCCCCTCGTGGCAGCTGCGTTTTATGCCTCGCAGCACACCGTCCCTGTTGAAGAACGACGGGTCGCCTCCTCCCTCCTCGTGCGGGCCGTTGTCGCTGGAAAATATCACTATCGTGTTCTCAGCCAGGCCTTTCTCCCTCAGTTTCCGCATTATCTGCCCCACGTAGGTATCCAGTCGGGTTATCATGGCAGCGAACTCAGCGTGCGTGTTCGATATGGCATGGTAGCGGCTGCCTGGCGCTCCGCCGAAGGTCTTGTCCTCGGGGAAGCGTTCCTTGTACAGCGTCAGTATGCTGTCTTCGGGTTGAACCAGTTCCGCATGCGGCAGCGTGTAGGTGAGCAGCCCGAAGAAGGGCTTCCCTGCCGTCTGTCCGTCCAGCCACTCCATGGCTCTCTGGTGAATCAGGTCTGCCGAGTATTCGGGGCGCAGGTAGTAGTCGCTGCCCTCGAAGGCGTGTTCTATGTTCCCCTCCAGCACCTCCCTCACTGTGGTGGTGTCGCCTCTGGCGCTGCTGTAGCGGTTCATGAAGTTGGGGTAGTAGGCGTGAGCTTGGAACTGGCACACCTGCCCGTAGAATTCGTCCACGCCTCGCTTGTCGGGGGTGGAGGCGCTGCCCTCGTGGCCCACTGCCCATTTGCCGAACACTCCCGTCGTGTAACCGAGGTCTTTCATCACTTCCGTCAGAGCCACGTGAGCCGTGTCCAGCGGGTGCTGCCCTGCCACGGCGTAGTCGATGTTGTTGCCGTACTTTATTGTGTTATCACCGCTCCAGTACTCTCGGTTGCCCCTTATCTCGCAGTGGCCCGTGTGCTGCCCTGTCATCAGCGAGGCTCGTGACGGAGCACTTACCGGGCTGCCGGCGTAAGCCTGCATGAACTGCATGCCCTCGCTCGCCAGCTGGTCTATGCACGGGGTGTTTATCAACTGCTGTCCGTAGCAGCCAAGGTCGCCCCAGCCCATGTCGTCGCACAGTATGAAGATGATGTTCGGCTTCCCCTCCTCCTGCGCTGCCGCTCCCTGCGCCGCCATCGCCGCCAGAGCGCACAAGGCAGGTGTCAGGGTAAGGCGTGCCCGCCTCCCTGCTCTCTCCAATGCCGTTTCTCTCTCTCTTGTCATTTCGTGCAGAAGTCTTCCTTCTGCAAATATAATGCATTTCCCCGATATGGCATAATAATTAAGGATAATTAGCTACGCTGAGGGTTGCACCGTTGTGTGGGGGCAGAAACGCCTGTTGGCGGTAGAGCGAATCCGTGCGCAGATTCTGTAAAGTAAGCGAAGCTAAGGTGTTTCGCGCAGTCACCGCACGAACGAAAGCTAATCAATGCACGAACAAAGGCTAATCAGCGCACGAACGAGGCTCTGTCACTGCACTGATTCACGCGCGTCAGTTCGGGGAATTCCACGTGTGGTGTCACAGAGTATCACCTTGAAGATTTCAGATTTCACTATATAAGCACACGGTGATCATGAAATCTGAAATCTGGCATTAGTAAAGATTCCAGATTTCATTTCAATCTGGGTATATAGGGTGAAATCTGAAATCTGAAAACTTATCTTTGTTATGGCTAAAATGGCAAGCCAATGGGTTAGCATCCACCTTCGTGCCGCAGAAGCTCTGGGGGCAATAGAGTGATGTTTGCTTTTTGGGGGGCGATACGCTGGAAGTTATTGATATTTGTTGTACCTTTGCCAAACTCCGTAGGCAGTGAAGTCGTGAGGGTATAACAAAAAAACAGTAAAAGAACATGTTATTTAATTCCTTGCACTTCCTTCTTTTCTTCCCGTGTATCTGTTTGATATACTGGTTAATAGGGGGGGGTAAAAAGCATTTACAGAATAATTTCTTGCTGATTGCAAGTTATTATTTCTACATGAATTGGAAGCCTGCTTATGCGTTGCTCATAGCCTTGAGCACGGTGACCACATGGTTTTTCGGCAGACTGGTAGAGTCTAATGCGGACCGTAGGCGTAAACTTTGGCTGTGGATCTGCCTTTTGGTCAATTTCTCCATCTTGTTCTGTTACAAGTATCTGGATTTCGCGACTGAGTCGGTGTATAACGTGCTGGCTCTTTGCGGTCTGAGAATGGAAGTCCCGCATTTTGGCCTTTTGCTGCCAGTGGGCATTTCCTTCTATACTTTCCAAGCGGTGGGATACACGATAGACGTGTACAGGGGAAATATAAAGGCTGAGCGAAACATACTGACGTATGCGTTGTTCGTAAGTTTCTTCCCGCAGCTGGTTGCCGGTCCCATAGAGCGGGCGGGGAACCTTCTGCCGCAATTCCATGAGCGCATAAGGTTTGACGCTGACACCTGCATCGAGGGTCTGAAACTGATGATATGGGGCTACTTCCTGAAGCTCTGCATAGCGGAGAACGTGTCGCCTTACGTGAATGCCGTGTTCAACAATCTCGACCACCACAACGGGACGAGTGTGGCGATGGCGGCTTTCTTCTTCACGTTTCAGATATACGGCGACTTCTGCGGCTACTCGCTGATAGCCATAGGCGCGGCGCGGTGCATGGGCTACAGGCTGATGATGAACTTCAACCACCCCTACCTGGCACGCTCGATGAAAGATTTCTGGCGCAGGTGGCACATATCCCTATCCACGTGGTTTATGGACTATGTGTACATACCGTTGGGCGGAAGCCGCTGCGCTGAATGGAAGCATTACCGCAACATACTCATTACTTTTCTCGTGAGCGGAATATGGCACGGGGCGAACTGGACTTTCGTGCTTTGGGGAGGTTATCACGGTGTTCTCCAGCTCTTGTCCGTAACGCGCCTGAAGATGCGGAAAAAGAAGGCATCAAGTACTGATAAAGGCATGTTGAACACCTTGTGCAAGGTGTGTGACACTGTGGTATGCTTCGTCTTGGCTCTGTTGGGATGGATACTTTTCAGGGCAAATACCATTAGCGACGCTCTGGTGGCACTGCGCAAGATGTTCACCGACCACGGCCTGCTGTATAACGGCGAGGGCAAGCCGGCTATAGTGTTGCCGCTTGTGCTGATAGCGCTGATGTTGCTGAAGGAGATGAAAGACGAATATGGGTGGAAATTCCCTGCCTTGATGCACAGCAGGAGAGGTTGGGTGGCTTGCGTGTCCACCTCCGCCATGATCGTGCTCATACTGCTGTGCGCGAGATTTGAGGGCGGACAGTTTATCTATTTTCAGTTTTAACCTTTTAAGTGGAGGAAAGATGAGATGAAGAAATTATTGGGATTCATCTTCGCTTGTGCCAGTATTGTGCTGCTTGCCGACTTGGCGTTCGGCGCTTTCACTGGATGGTATGTGACGGGCAAGCCATTGCCCGGAGATTACGAGAGCGTTGACTATCTGATAAAGCGAGGCACGGACGACGCGGTCGTTTTAGGCAGCAGCATTGCGCTGAACAGTCTTATGCCCACGGTAATTGAGGACAGTATAGGGGGCACTTGCTTCAACGGGGCTGCCAACGGGCAGACGCTCCCTTTCTTTGACTCCATGATGGAATGCGTCCTGAAGCGGCACAAACCCAAAATGTTCATCTTGGGCTTGTCTCCCACGGAGCTCGCTGGGAGCGGCGTGGGCGGGCGCTACAATTTCCTTATGCCCTATTACGGCAAGGGCTTTCGCATGATAGACTCTTGCCTGGAAGCGAGGGACAGGTATGAGCCCTACCTGCTTAAGTCGAGCCTTTACAGGTATAACACCATCTGGTGGCGCATATTGCTGTATCACTTCATAACGCCGGGAGAGCCTGGTGAGAAAGGCTTTGTGGCGAAAGGCATTCCATACGTGTTCCCCACTTTATATAAAATGGAGGCGTCGGACAGCATAACGGAGCAGCGAAAGCAGGAATTCCTGAGCATGGCGGAGCGGTGCTGGCAGAACGGGGTGCGGCTGGTGGTATATTTCCCTCCGCAGTATTACTTGACGGACAGAAAGTCTGCCACAATCCGTTTCGTGGAAAAGTATTGCGGGGAGCATGGCATTCTTTTCTATGACGATTCGGATAATGAGGATTTCCTCAATCATAAGGAATGGTTTTATGACAATGTGCATCTCAACAAGGATGGGGCAAAGGTATATTCCCGCATGTTCGCCGGGCGGCTCAGGGGAGCTATCCAGAGAGAAGGTCCCTCTGCCCGCAGGCGGTAAGTTTCCCTGGATAGTCATCACGGGCTGGAAGCGGCAGCGGTGAACGGCGAACGGCGAAGCCCTCATCGAAGATAACCCCTCAGCGAAGCTAAACCCTCAGCGAAGCTGCAAGCCAAGCCCCAGCAGGGGGCAAAGCAAGGCTCTTCGGGTGCTTATGACATTATTTTCCGCGTTCCCCCTCATTTTCTTTCCTTTTCTTTTGGTTGGATTATGGGAAAGGTATAACTTCGCAGACAATCAATAAACTAATCCTAATTGAAGAGAAAGGCTATATAGCTTAAGTAACCCTTATTTAACCACCATGACTGAATCATATCCAGCCATCTTACTGAACGAATCCAGAGAAAAAACGTATTCTTTTTGTAACAAAAAGAGACTTCGAAGGCTGGCTTATCGGAGCTCTGCACCAGCCTGCGACAGTTTAATTAATTTTGCAGAGCTTGTAATCTGTATAACACAGTGAACGCCATGAAAACAAGACAAATGGCAACATTATTTACCTTAGCTATGGCTATGGTGGCTGCAAGCTGCGGCAGTGATTTAAAAGAGACCCCACCAGACGGGGAAGTCACTCTGAACTTCAGAGTCTCGAACTACGAGCAGGTAGACATAGACGGGACTCCAACACGCTCTACAGAGCTGACAAATCTCAAGTACCTGACTTTGGGCGTATATGACGCTGAGACGCTCGCACTGGTCGGCGACACCGTCACGCAATGTCGCACCGACAGCGGTTATGGGAACTTCACGGTCACCCTTCCTTACGGTGACTACAAACTTCTGTTTCTGGGATACCCCAACGACCATTTCCCGGATATGACTGATTTGGAGGCGATAACGTTTACTGGCAACTACGTGCCTCACCTGTTCTCTAATGTGGTGGATCTTACGGTGGACGACGAGACAGTGGCCAGTCAGTCCGTAGTGTTGCAGAGGGTGGTGGCATATTTCAGCGTGGAGTTTAGCGATTACGCTTCTGCCCAGAGCCTTGACCACGTAGATATTGGCATAAAAGGCGCCAGCTATGAGCTGAACGCGTTGACGGGTCACGCCAACCGATTGCTGGAAAGGAATTATACCTTAGATGTGCAGTCGGACTTTAACGGTTGTGGCGTATTTATGTTCTTGATGGAGGACGAGGGCACGGTGGATTGCACGATGAATATTTATAACACTGGCGGAGAACTGGTGGCAGGACATACTTTCACCGGCGTGCCTGTGAAACTAAACCAGCACACAATCTATCGAGGCAACTTTTACAATACGGAAAATGTGGATGAGGGCTTTTCTGTATCGCTTGGCGACGACTACGACAACTGGACGATTCTGGAAGAACGTTCATTCGGCTACTCCGAATATTGAGGCGAGCTGACAAAAAAAGAAAGAGCGAGGAGCGCTTCATAACAGTCACGTTTCCCGCTCTTAAAGTTGGGCTACCCGGACTCGAACCAGGAAAGGCAGGACCAGAATCTGCAGTGTTACCATTACACCATAGCCCAATTTCTGTGTGCAAAGGTAGTCTCTTTTCATGAACAAGCAAAACGTTTGGGCAAAAATCTGCTTGCTTCCACATAAAAAACCATAAAAGGGTAGAATATTTCACCCCCAGAATTTCAGCAAACGGACAAATACTTGTACCTTTGCGCTTAGATATGGAATTAATTGACTCAATAGTAAAAGGTCTGCAAGACAAGAAAGGGCGGAGCATCACTGTGGCCGACCTGCGAAGCATAGGTGACACAATCTGTAAGGCGTTCATTATTTGCACGGGGAACTCTCCCAACCAGGTGCAGGCGCTGGCGCAAAGCGTGGGCGAAGTGGCAAGAAGCGAGGCTGGGCAAAGGCCCATGGCAGTGGCGGGAATGAGAAACGCGCAGTGGGTGGCTATGGATTACAGCGACGTGATTGTGCACATCTTTCTGCCTGAGACACGGGAGTTTTATGATATTGAGCACTTGTGGGCAGACGCCGAACTGACAGAGATACCTGATCAGGACTGAAAGGGAAAAAGATGAAAGAGAAGAACAAGAAGGGGCCAAGGTTTGACCTTACATGGATATACGTGATAATTGCCGCAGTGCTGGTATATATGTTTGTCAGCGGCAATGGCGGCTTATTCAGCAGCAACTCTGAGGACGCCACCTACGATGAGTTCAAGACATACGTGGAGAGGGGCTATGCCTCGAAGATAGAGGCGAACAAGGACAAATGCGTGCTGGAAATGAGAGTGGTGAAAGGCAAGGAAAGCCAAGTGTTCAAGAAGCAGAAAAAGGACAACGACCTGAGCAATGCTTACCTGACCGTCTCGTATCCCTCGAACGAGACGTTGCAAAGTTTCATAGAAGAGCAGCAGGAGACGGGCAATTTCACCGGCGAGATATCGTGGCACGAGGATACGAAGAGCATCTGGTACTACTTGCTTTCCAACTTGCTGCCCCTTGTCATAATAATACTGATATGGCTCTTCTTCATGGGAAGGCTCACTGGCGGCAAGAACAACAGCGGAGGCGGCATGGGAGGAATCTTCAACGTGGGCAAGAGCCGCGCCAAGTTGGTGGACAAGGACGGAGCTGACAAGGTGACGTTCGCCGATGTGGCGGGGCAGGCTAGTGCCAAGCAAGAGGTGCAGGAGATAGTGGAGTTTCTGAAAAATCCGAAGAAATATACTGAACTGGGCGGCAAGATACCTAAAGGTGCCTTGCTGGTAGGACCTCCAGGAACGGGTAAGACGTTGCTTGCCAAGGCTGTGGCTGGAGAGGCTGACGTGCCTTTCTTCTCCATGTCGGGCAGCGATTTCGTGGAGATGTTTGTGGGTGTGGGCGCAAGCCGTGTGCGTGACTTGTTCCGCCAAGCCAAGGAAAAGAGCCCTTGCATCATATTCATAGACGAGATTGACGCGGTAGGGCGGGCAAGAGGAAAGAACCCTGCCATGGGCGGAAACGACGAGCGCGAGAGCACACTAAACCAGCTGCTCACCGAGATGGACGGCTTTGGCACTAACAGCGGAGTGATAATCCTGGCCGCCACAAACCGTGCCGATATCCTTGACAAGGCTCTGCTGAGAGCAGGACGTTTCGACCGCCAGATACACGTGGATTTGCCAGACTTAAATGAAAGGAAAGAGATATTTAAGGTGCATCTGCGCCCCCTGAGAGTGGACGAGAGCCTGAATCTCGACTTTCTCGCGCGCCAGACACCGGGCTTCAGCGGTGCCGACATAGCCAACGTGTGCAACGAGGCTGCCCTGATAGCGGCGCGCCACGACAAGACGGCGGTAACGAGAGACGACTTTCTTGCCGCGGTTGACCGGATTATAGGCGGACTGGAGAAGAAAACCAAGGTGATGACCGTGGAGGAGAAGAAGACAATTGCCCTGCACGAGGCTGGGCATGCCACCATAAGCTGGCACCTGCAGTATGCCAACCCCCTGGTGAAAGTCACTATCGTGCCACGAGGCAGAGCTTTGGGGGCAGCGTGGTATATGCCTGAGGAGCGGCAGATAAACACCAAGGAGCAAATGCTCGACGAGATGTGCTCACTGCTTGGCGGACGCGCCGCGGAGGAGCTGTTCACGGGTCACGTCTCCAGTGGTGCCATGAACGACTTGGAGCGAGTGACGAAGCAGGCATACGGCATGATAGTCTACATGGGCATGAGCGAGAAATTGCCTAACATGTGCTACTATAACAACGACGAATATTCCTTCACAAAGCCTTATTCGGAAAGCACGGCGCAGCTGATTGACGAAGAGGTGAAGAAGATGATAGCCGAGCAGTATGCGCGTGCCAAGGCCATCCTTGCGGACAAGAGGGAGGGGCACGCCCTGCTCACCCAGCGCCTGGTGGACGAGGAGGTTATTTTCGCCGCAGACGTGGAGGCTATATTCGGCAAACGCCCATGGACCAGCCGCACCGAGGAGCTGTTGCAGGAGGAGAAAGACAGTCAGAAGGAAGAGGAAAGCAAGGGATGAGGCTATGAGCGCTGGAATGAGAAATCTGCTGACGAGGTCGCTAACGGGGCTGGTCTACGTGGTTTTGCTTGTCGTCTGTTCGCTCAATCCCATGTCGGCTTTTGCGTTCTTTGCCTTGGTCTCCGCCGCCACCTTGTGGGAGTTCAGCACGCTTATGAACGCCTTCCAGAGGGCTGAAATCTCACGCCCTATAAACTCTCTTGCTGGCATACTGATAGCGAGTGCCGTGTGGCTTTACAGCGCAGGTGCGGCAAACGCCCGTGCCATGTTCGCCCTCTACGGCTTCACTTTGCTCTATCTCCTTGTCTCTGAGCTCTACAGGAAGTCCCGCAATCCATTGCGGAACTGGAGCCTCACCTTCGCCTCGCAGATATATATAGCCTTGCCCTTCGCCCTGCTTCCCACCATAAGCGTCACACCCGAGGGTTATACGTGGGTGTATATCCTGGCTCTCTTTATCTTCATCTGGGTGAACGACTCTGGGGCATACGTGGCAGGCAGCTTGTTGCACAACGTGTTCCCTGCCAAGCTTTTCGAGCGCATCTCGCCAAAGAAATCATGGGTGGGCAGTATTGGTGGCGCGGTGCTCACGCTTGTGGCGGCATACGTCCTCTACCGTTTCGACAAGTCGCTCAGCTTACTTCAGTGGCTTGGCTTTGCCCTTGTAGTGGTGGTTTTCGGCACGTGGGGCGACTTGGTCGAGAGCATGCTCAAGCGCCAGCTTGGCATAAAGGACAGCGGAAAAGTGCTGCCCGGGCATGGAGGCATGCTCGACCGCTTCGACAGTGTCTTGCTTGCCATACCTGCGGTAATCATATATTTTGTGGTCATTTGCTAAGGGGAAACAGGCTGATTCAGCCCCTTTCCCTCGATGTGTAACATAGCTTAAAGAAGTTGTTACACTATTTCTTTCGTGTCTCAGGAACCTTTCTTACTTTTGCTGTCGAATAGAGAAGCAAATACTATAACGAAAACAAGAGAGAAAATGACAAACGGGAAGGAAGGAGAGAGCAAAGGCTTTTATAGGCTCTCGTGGTTGCAACGCATTGGCTTTGGGTCGGGAGACTTGGCGCAGAATCTTATTTATCAGACAGTCTGCATGTATCTGCTGCTGTTTTACACCAACGTTTATGGGCTTGAACCCTCGCAGGCGGCATTCATGTTCCTTATCGTCAGGGTGGTAGATGTCTTGTGGGACCCCTTGGTGGGCACTTTTGTCGACAAGCACAATCCGCGCCTCGGCAAATACAGGGCGTATCTGTTGTTGGCTGGCTTGCCCCTCACGGGCTTTGCCATTCTCTGCTTCTGGAACGGCTTCTCTGGCTCTCTCCTCTACGCTTACGTCACTTATGTGGGGCTTTCCATGCTTTACACGCTCATAAATGTCCCCTACGGCGCTCTTAATGCCTCTCTTACGCGCGACACTGCCGAGATAACGACACTTACCAGCGTGCGCATGTTCTTGGCAAATACTGGCGGATTGGCAGTGGCATACGGCATTCCCAAGCTGGTCGCGGCCCTCTCTTCCGACGGGCTTACCAACACATGCGAGAGCGCCTCGGCATGGTTCACCACCATGGCAATTTATGGCGTGTGTGGTCTTTTGCTCCTCGTATTCTGCTTCTCCCAGTGCCGCGAGCGTGTGGTTATGGACGCTAAGGAGACGGTGAACGTCAAGGTTTCCGACTTGTGGGTAGAGTTCGTGCGCAACCGCCCTCTGCGGGTGCTTGCCTTTTTCTTCATCACAGCCTTTGCCATGATGGCGGTGGGCAACTCGGCAGGCTCTTATTACATGATATACAACGTGCACGGCACACCCTCCCAGATGGCAAACTTCATGGCGCTGGGCTCTATTCCCTCCTTTATTTTCATGCCCCTTGTGCCATGGATAAAGAAGAAAATAGGCAAGCGGACCATGTTCAATGTATTCCTAAGCGTCGCTATTGTGGGCATGGCCATGCTTTATGCGATATCTGTCGTCCCTGCCCTTAAGAGCCAGATATGGCTCGTCTACGTGGCGCAATTCGTCAAGTCCACGGGAGTTATAGTGGCTACAGGCTATATGTGGGCGCTTGTGCCGGAGGTAATCTCTTATGGGGAGTACACCACAGGCAGGCGCATATCGGGAATAGTGAACGCTCTCACGGGCATTTTCTACAAGGCTGGCATGGCTCTTGGCGGCGTGGTGCCTGGGCTGGTGCTTGCCTGCGTGGGCTTCGACAATACCAACCAGACTACCCAGTCGCCCCTTGCCGAGCAGGGCATCCTCTGGCTCGTGGCTGTTATTCCCGCCCTCCTGCTTTTTCTCGCCATGTTCATAATCTCTAAATATGAGATTGACGACGCGACCATACAAGCATACAACAAAGAGATAGAACGTAAACAACTATGAAAACGCTTATAATCAGCCTTCTCTCGCTAATTTCCTTCGCTTCGTGCCATAGTGAGCCGAGTGACACCCTCTCGCTGAAAGAGGCTTATGGGGACAAGTTCCTCATAGGCGTGGCAATGAACCAGCGCCAGTCGTCGGGACTGGACAGAGTGGGGGCGGAGACAGTGAGCCGCAACTTCAACTCCATAGTGGCGGAAAACTGTATGAAGAGCGAGAAAATACACCCTATGGAGAACCTTTACCACTTCGAACCTGCCGACTCGTTCGTGGCGTTTGGCGAGGCTAACGGCATGGCTGTCATAGGTCATTGCCTCATTTGGCATTCCCAGTGCCCCAAGTGGTTCTTTGTGGACAGTGAGGGCAAGCGTGTTAGCGCCGATGAGCTGAAGCGGCGAATGAGAGACCACATAACTACCGTAGTCTCGCGCTATAAGGGACGAGTGCACGGTTGGGACGTGGTGAACGAGGCTATTCTTGAAGACGGTACCTATCGTCGCAGTCCTTTCTACGAGATACTTGGCGAGGAGTTCATCCCCCTCGCTTTCCAGTATGCCCACGAGGCAGACCCCGACGCGGAGCTTTACTACAACGACTACAACATGCACCTGCCAGCAAAGCGAGAGGCAGTGGTGCGCCTTGTTAACTCTCTGAAAGAGAGAGGGCTGCGCATTGATGCGGTAGGCATGCAGGGGCACATGGGAATGGACTACCCCTCGATGGACGCTTTTGAGCGTAGCATGCTTGCCTTCGCCTCGGCAGGGGTAAAGGTTATGATTACCGAGTGGGACATGAGCGCCTTGCCAACGGTCAGCCGCTCTGCCAACATCTCTGACATTCAAGGCTACAAGCGTGCACTCGACCCCTATCCCGATGGCTTGCCCGACAGCGTTAGCGACGTGTGGAACCAGCGTATGAAGGCTTTCTTTGAGCTCTTCCTCCGTCACTCCGACATCGTTAGCCGCGTCACCGTGTGGGGCGTGAGCGACGGCGATTCGTGGAAGAACGACTTCCCAATCCATGGCCGCACAGACTATCCTTTGCTCTTCGACCGCCACCACGAGCCAAAACCCTTCGTCATCGACCTTTGCGATCACAAACGTGACGACAAATAAAGAAAGAAGCACCATGAAGAAGATGCGCTATCTGTTTTCCGATTATATGGCGGACCCCTCCGTGCACGTGTTCGCTGGCAGGGTGTATATTTATCCCTCGCACGACATAGAGTGCGAGAACGTGGAGAATGACAATGGTGACCAATATATTATGCGCGACAGCCATGTGCTCTCCACAGACGACCCCATGCATGGAGCGGTAATCGACCATGGCAAGGTGCTCGACATAGCGGACATTCCTTGGGCTGGCCGCCAGTTGTGGGACAGTGATGTGGCTGAGAAGGGCGGCAAATACTACCTCTATTTCCCACTTAAAGACCGTAACGACATATTCCGCACTGGCGTTGCCGTGGCAGACAGGCCCGACGGACCGTTCATTCCCCAGCCCGACCCCATACGCGGCAGTTACAGCATAGACTACTGCGTAATCCCTGTGGGAGAGGATTATTATCTCTATTTCGGTGGCTTGTGGGGCGGACAACTGCAACGTTATCAGAATAACAAGGCTCTCGAGGTGCCATATCTGCCAGAGGGCGAACAGCCAGCCCTGCCCAGCCGTGTGGTCAGGCTCTCGAAAGATATGCTACAGTTTGCCGAGGAGCCACGCCCGGTCTATATAGTGGACGAGAATGGCGAGCCGCTCAAGGCGAGTGACCCTCACCGTTTCTTCGAGGCATCGTGGGTTCATCGCTATGGCGGCAAATATTATTTTTCCTATTCCACGGGCGACACCCATCTTCTCTGCTATGGCACGAGCGAATCTCCCTTTGGTCCCTTTGTGTATCAGGGAGTTATACTCACTCCCGTGGTAGGCTGGACAACCCACCACAGCATCGTGGAGTTTAGGGGCAAGTGGTATCTTTTCCATCACGACAGCGTGCCCTCTGGCGGCAAGTCGTGGTTGCGCAGCCTGAAAGTGTGCGAGTTGGAATACGATGCCCAAGGTCGCATTCTCACGATTGACGGGGGAGGGGAGTAAACTACCACACATAGTCGTCATCTCGCTTTTTAGGGCTTTATCGCCTTATTTGCCATGTGTCGTTCAGCTAACGACGCATTGTCGTTCCGTGAATGACACACGACAATATGGCTAATGTCCATGGTAACTAAGCCACGTTGCCGCAGTGGGTCTTGTTGTCCGTGGGGCAAAGGCACTAAAATAGCCATATCCACTCCCATTAAATAGAGCTTGATATGGCTATTTCAGGCTTTAGGCTGTTGCTCTATGGGTTATGCGTCAGCGCCTTGCTTTCGGTCTCGTTAATAGTCGTCTTCCGACTTGCCTTCGCCCTCCACACCGTACACGCTCTTCGGCACCAGTTCGAGGTAGTCTATCATCACAAGCGCTGTGCCTATCGCCCAGATGCTCTTTATGCGCACCGTGTGCTGCACGTTCTCGTCTAAGGTGGCAGTGCATAGCACGTATCTCAGAGTGGCGGCATTGTTGCAGAAGAGGCTCATCGCCGCGTTCTCTCCGTCCTGATGTCCGCTGTCTATGTAGGAATACACGCCCCTGGGCCCGTGGTACCAGCCCATATTGTGCATATTCTTCTTGGCTGTCTCCATCTCGTCGGTGGTGTATGTATTACTGGTCAGGGCGAACCAGCCAATGCGCTCCACCAAGCCAGCGCCACGCATGTCGAAGGGAAGGCCCTGTGGCTCACCGTCAAGGTAGAACTGGCAGATGCCTCTCGTGTCCATGGCAGTGAAGCCTATCCTTATCTGGTAAGTGCCAGTTGGCACACTGGGGATGTTGAACGTCACGTCGTAAGAGTTAACGTCCGATGCCAAGTCAAACTCGTCGCCCTCGTAGCAGGCGTATGCATTGTGCTGGCTCTGGAAGAAGAAATAGCCATCGTCATTCACCTTCACATTGTCTAAGTAGCCGTTAGGCAACAGGTAGTTAGGCGAGGTCACGTTCTTGTCGGGGTTGTTCGAGAGGGACCCGGAGTTGTCGGTTCTGCCGTCGCGGAAGTTGTTACTCATCAGCTCAGGGAACATGTAGTAGAGGTCCATTCGCATACGGGTATTGAAGATATCCTGCTTCGTTATCTCTCCGTAGTCGGCAAGTCCGTCGGTCAGATAATACACACCGTTCAGTCCTTCGTTTACATATATGTCTTCAAGCTCCGAGTCTACGTGTATTCCTGGGGTGTAACAGCCCCTGCTCATGTCACCGCGGTTAAGGTAGAGGCGGTTACGCACATCATGTTTCCCGTAGCCCACATATCTGTTCACCATCAGCCTCTCTATCTTTATAGTGGTTAGGGAGTCCATGGTAGAGTACCACTCCGTCGGGTTTATCTGGTCTGTCATTATGGTGGTGATGGAGGTGAGGTCGTCGTACATACCCTTTTGCTTCAGTATGTTATAGCCCACCAGCCTCCTCAGGGGCGAGCGCCAGTCTGTCAGCGCCTCCGCATTGGCGGGGTCAGTAACGTCCAGTTCGTCACCACCGTATATACCTCGTGCATAGTCGTAAAACGACTGCATATCAGTTATCCCGTATTCCTCGGCAAGCACGTCGTCGGGGCAGGCGAATACCGTGAAGCCATAGTTCTTGGTTTCCGGCACGTGGCAGTAGTCCCATTGGTAGCCGGAGTATATACTCTTATCCTCATAGAGGTCGGGATCCCAACTGGCGTCTTTCACGTGTTCCTGTATGTATTTCCCTATTCCCGTTGCCTCCATGGCGAGGGCGAACAGGGAGATGTTCTCGTTCTCCTGTATGAGGTCATAAACCGTCTGGTTCGACGATTCTATCACCGCATTCACCGGGTGCACTATGCCGTTCTCCACAGAGTCGTTGGCAAGGTTGAAGTACATGTACCCGCTGCGGTTCAGCTTATAAGTGGTATGCACGTCATCTTTCCCCACAATCTCCAGTGTGTCGGTCGTGTATATGGTGTCGCCGTTCTCCTCGTAGGCAAAGGCTTCCTGTACTTGCAGGTAGCGCTCGTTCATGTTCACGCTGCTCAGCGAGGTGCTCCCTTGCAGCTCCAATGTCCCGAATATACGTCCCGCCACAAGGTGGGTGCGTGCTATGGTATCGCAGATATTGTCAGGTATGTCGCTCACGCTGGAGTAGCCGTTATCTTTCAGATACGCCTCCACAGCGTCGTTGTCGGGCGCGAAGCAGGTGTACTGCCCATACGTCGCTATGAGGTCCATCAGGTTCACTCCCCTTTCGCTGTACTGCGCCCTGTTTATTATCTTCACGAACTCGCTGTACTGGGGGCGTGTCTGCAAGTAGTCACTCATCATCTCGCCCGTGAAGGTATAGTATTTGTCAGCTGGTATGTTATCGTCGCACGACGTTATACAGGCACCTACCATGCAACTTGCCACAATGGCGAAAGACAAAAGATAACGCTTCATAGTTACCATGATTGTTCTTAGAGAAAAAGGGGATTCCAAGGGAACATACCTCTCTCAGAATCCCCGACCTAAGTTAATATGTTATTTAACAAGCACCTTGCTCACCTTCACTGTGCCGTCAGCCATTGTGGTCTTCACAATGTTGATGCCCTTTGTGAGCTGGCTTATCTGCCTGCCGTTCAGGTCATAGATGGCGGTTGCTATCGCGTTCTCCGAACCTTCCACATCCTCTATTGCGGTCGTCGGGTTCTCAGAAGGCTCGCTCGTGCCAAGGTACTGCAGTGTCCAGTTGTCCCAGATGAACCAGTCGCCCTCTATGTAACCTGTCTTTACAAGTCCAATTGTGGTCTCCGTATCGTCCTCGCCCACCTCGAACTGTAAGGTGTTCTGGTAGAGACCTGCGTTGAAGGCGTTGCTGGACTCCTCCATACTGGTTGGGATGGCGTACTTACCTGCCTCTGAGCCGTTCACGAGCTTGTTGTAACCCTCGGAGTCACTCTGTATGCAGCGCAGACGTGTGGCTGTGTTTCCTGCCACGAGGTCAACATAGTGTTCTCCGTCCTCGTCCACATAGTTCTGGTTAACATAGTTATTCCAGTTCATGTTGCGGTAGAATCCCTGCACGCCAAGGCGGTAGTACCCTGCCGCGAGACCGTAGATAGTCTGTGTGAATGACACAGGAGGCTCCTGGTTGAAGATCTCGACACAACCGTAGTCTGTGCCCGCGCTGCCAGATATCTCCCAGCCGAACGTGCTGCCGTTGCCGTCAGCGTCAGTGCCTTCGGGAGTCAAGATAACGGCGGTAACGTCGCCAGGGTTCTCCTCTGTGGCATCCAGCACGTCGTGCTCGACGTATGCTGTGAAGCCACTGTTCACAGAGTATATGTAGTCTTCCACTTGCGCATAGGAGTCGAAGTTGGCATTGTTCAGTCTGTCTGCCACCTCGTCAAGCAAGGTCTCCAGGCTGGTATCCGTGCTCTCCACTGAAGGCATGCGGGTGTAGCGGGTGTAGGTGTACAGCTCGTCCAGCTCGCTGATGAGTGCCATGGTGTTCTGGGCGAAGGTGATAGCCTCGCGCAGGTCGGTAACGGCTGCCGTGCATTCGTCTATATCCGTACCCTTCAGCGCTGCCTGACCTTTTGCGATAGCCGCGCTCAGCTGGTCCTTGGCCTCCTGGGTGAGCATGCCGTCGTCACCTACTGTCTCCGCTTCCTCTATCAGCTCCTCTATCGTGGAGGCGAACAGGTTCACGTCATAGCCCTCGAAAACAAGGCGGAAGTTGTCGAAGTTAACAGAGGCGTGCGTGCCTTCCGTGCGTATGCCCACGGTAACGCTGCCCTGCTCTACCATTGGGATGGATACGCTGTTGACATACTTGCCAGAGGCGAAGTACACATTGGCACCGTTCGTCCCGTAGGGTACATACATAGTCTTGCCGTCTATTGTAACAGGCGCGTCGTTACGCCATGTGTCGTCGTTGTCGCGGTTCGTTCCGCTGTAGTTATACAGCTCCACCTCGCTGGCGTCGTCGTAGATGCTCATGATCTTCTGTGAGGACTTGATACCGTCCACTATCACGTAGAGTTCTGCTTCCAGCTCCTCGCCGTCCTTCCATGTGCCGCTGTCGAATGCGTTGTCGTCACGCTCGAAGGCTTGGCAGGTAAGTGTGTACAGACCGGCAGGCATGTTGGTGATGGTCTGGCTCAGCCCGAAGGCGGCGTGCCATACCTCTACCATACCCGACTGTATGTCCGCGAGCTTCGGTCCTGAGCCGTACTCATTCTCGTACTCGTCCACGTCCATGCCGCCCCACGACGGGGTGACACCGCCTTCCTCCACGTTCCAGAACGAGAGGTCGCTGTCGAAAGTGTTGTTATAGAGCAGCACGCTCACGTCATCGCCCGGCTGGCAGTTGTTCTTTATGTAGTCGGTGAGCATGTCGTCTATGGCGGTGGCAAGGGCGGCTATATCTTCGCTGGTCAGCTGGTTCTCCTCATACTTGTTCTGCAGGTTGTCGAGATAGTCTGCCATCTCGTTCTCCAGTTCCTCCGCGTCTTGCTTCTGTATTTCTTCCAAGCGCTCCTCTATGCTTTGTATGTAAGCTGGAACAGTAGTATACTCCTCCACGCTTGTGGCTAAAGCCTCGGCAGCGGCTTCCAGAGAGTTGTTGTAGCTTGTGAAGTCGCTCGTTGCCGCTTTGGCTGCCTCAAGGGCTGCCTCATACGCTGTCTTGACATCAGCGTTGGCCTTCACTGCCTCCATGTCGGGATACGTGTTCTCGCAGTTCATGATGGTCGCCATCAGGTAGAGGCCCTCCAGATCTGTCTGTCCGTTGTCGCCGTAGTAAGTGAGTTCGAAGTTGTCCACGGCTATCCAGTTGCCGTTGGTGTTCTCCGTGCGCACGCCCAAGGTGAGGTCGCCTCTCTGTATGGCGAATATCAGCTCATAGTGCAGGGCGGTCTCTGTGGGAGTGGTTATGTCTATTACCTTCTCCACGTCGTTGCAGGAGGTGAACAGCTGCATGCCCGTCATTGCGGATACGGTCTGGTATTGCTGGGCTGACACTATGTCGGCGGTCAGCTTGTATAGGCCGGTGGGCATGCTCATCAATGTCTGTGTGAGGGAAGCGTCAGCGAGAGACACGTCCACTGTGCTGTTCGTTCCAGTGTTGCTTGCGGTCCAAGACTCTGCGAACACGTCACAGTTCGGGAACACTTACTCTCCCTCGTGGTTCACGTATGTGCTCACGTCATAGTTATATATGCTGTAGAAGTCCGTGATATTGAAGTTCAGGCTATTCCAGCCCTCGGTGGTGTGCGTGCTAAAGTCGTTGTTCTCTATCAGCGACGTGCCGTCCTTCGGGCTGTCCGTTGTGGCGCCGTTCAGCGCTTCGTTTGATTTGATGGAGTAAATAGCGTCCAGCAGGGTTGCGGTGGCAGAGGTTATTTCCTCTACCGTGGAGGAGGCGTTGTTGTATATATTGCTTGCCTCCGTGTTGTCCACGCTGCTCTCCGTAAGGCTCAGCACGAGAGCGTCGTACAGGTCCACGCGTGCCAGATACTCCGTGATGTCCACGAACTCCCAGTCACAGCAGTGGTTCGTGGTGCCTGGTGTAAGGAAGGCGTACACTGCCATCGGGTAACTCTCGTCGTCCTTTATCCAGCCCCAGTAGCCTGTCTGCGAGCCATACACGTCGTCGGTGCTTACTATCTTCACCCTGTAGGTGTGTGCCGATGCGTCCAGCTCGCTGACATCGAAGTAGCTGTGCCCTGCGGAACCGTCCATGTGCATCTCGCCAAGTCCGAAATAGGCTTCTCCGATGCTTGCGGCATCTATCAGGCCGGAGACAAAGGTATACAGTCCCGTTGCGGAATTCTTGAACGTCCACGCCAGGTCACCTGCCTGGTCTGTCTCCTGGTCAATAACGTAGTTCAGCGCCTCGTTCTGGTTCTCCACCAGTATGGTGGACGTATCCCAGCCATACCATGCTGTGCCACCTGTCAGGTAATAGCCAGCATCCTTGTTCCTCACGTTGTAAGTGTGCCCTGCCACGAGCTCCGATGCGGTCGTTGGCAACGTCGGCTCAGTCCACTGGGCGTAGGTAGCGATGCCCACCAGGCAAGCGGCTACCGAAAGAAGTAATCTTTTAACCATAATTTTAGAATTGTTAGAA
>JAJPYT010000114.1 GCA_021204845.1 Prevotellaceae bacterium
GGACTTACAGCCGCCCAGAGACGTAGGAGCGCGGCCCTGCAGGCTGAGCCGCTGGTAGGAGAGGAGGCGGTGAGCGGAGAAGACGGCTTCGAGGTTGTTGTTACACATGAGCGTCTTCTGGAGGCGATAAGGGAAGAGGATGAGCGCTGGCGCTGGAGCGCGGACATGCCGTTGACGGCATACACCGACGAGGATAGCGGTCTGTGCGGCTTGCGCAGAGGCGGCAGGAGAGTGACGGATGCGAGATATGACAAGGTGAGGGGGATAAGGGACGGCTACGCCCTGGTGAGATACCCAAACATGCGCTTGGGAGTTGTGAACGGCGCGACGGGAGAGGAGCGTAGGCTTGACGGCTGCGTGAGCGCCGAGTTGCTGGAAGGCGGGCTGTTGAGAGTGAGGGGCAAGAGGGGAGAGGCAAGTTACATGGACCTGCGGAACGGGCGGTGGTACGGCAGCCTGCCGAGAGTGGTGAGATTCGGGAGCATGGAGCTTCTGGAGGAGGGCGACCGCCTCCACAGCCGCACGCGGGAGCCATACTCGACGGGTCTCGGAGTAGGCAGGAAATCGGTCATAGAGAGGGAATACTACCTGGAGCTGCACGAGCAGTCTGTGCCATCGGCTTGCCCTGGCATCCCTGACGGTAGCTGCGGGGTCTACTCCGTGCGCTGTTTGCTGGAGGGCGACAGCGAGTGTGTCTATACTCTTTGCGGCAGGCTGACGGACGGCGGCATAGTTGTGGCGGACGGGGAGGGGAGACTCTACCACGTGGAGAAAGGAGGGAAGAAGCGGCAGATAACCGCCGAGGAGGCGGGGCAGGGAGAAAGCTCAGCGGCAACTGTCTCAAAGGTTCTGGAGCAGAGGCAGTTGCGATTGCCGCCCGCTTCTGGCAGGAGGAAGACAGCTATTCTGCCTCCAGCGAGGTAAGGGTTGGCAAAGAGAAGAATAAAAAAGGAGGGATACCATTTGTTGGTATCCCTCCTTTTCTTATAATAGCATCTCGCTAAAGTTGGCTATTCATGCCTGTTGATATTACTTAACTTCTTCAAAGTCCGCATCCTGGATGGTGCTGTCGTCGTTGGGGTTGTGAGGTCCTTGCTGCCCTGCCGCGCCGCTCTGGGCGTTGCTGGCTGACGATGCTCCGGGACCTGCTGCCTGTGCTGCCTGATACATCTTCTGGACTGCGGCGTTGAGTTCAGCGGTGGCAGAGTCTATTGCCGCCAGGTCTTGTGCCTTGTGGGCACTGCGCAGCTTGTCAAGCGCCGCCTCCACCTCGCTCTTGAGGTTGGCTGGTATCTTGTCGCCACTTTCCTTCAGCATGTTCTCCGTCTGGAATATCATGCTGTCCGCCTGATTTAGCTTGTCCACCCTCTCACGCTCTTTCTTGTCGGCCTCGGCGTTGGCTGCCGCCTCCGCCTTCATGCGCTCAATCTCCTCTTTGCTGAGACCCGAGCTGGCCTGTATGCGTATCTGCTGTTCCTTGCCTGTGGCCTTGTCCTTGGCGCTGACGTTGAGAATACCGTTAGCGTCGATGTCGAAAGTCACCTCAATCTGCGGCACTCCGCGGCGGGCTGGCGCTATGCCTTCGAGGTTGAACTGACCCACGCTCTTGTTCTGGCTCGCCATTGGGCGCTCGCCTTGCAGCACGTGGATGGTCACGGCCGTCTGGTTATCCTCGGCAGTTGAGAACACCTCGCTCTTCTTGCAGGGGATGGTGGTGTTAGCGTCTATAAGACGTGTCATCACGCCGCCCATGGTCTCGATGCCCATGGAAAGTGGGGTCACGTCGAGCAGCACTATGTCGCTCTTGTCGCCAGCCAGCACGGCTCCCTGTATGGCGGCTCCCACAGCCACTACCTCGTCGGGGTTCACGCCCTTGGATGGCTCCTTGCCGAAGAAGTCGGCAACCAATCTCTGCACAGCGGGTATACGGCTGGAACCGCCCACGAGAATCACCTCGTTGATGTCGCTGTTTGAGAGGCCAGCGTCGTGCATGGCGTTCTGGCACGGCACGCGGCAAGCCTGTATGAGGTGGTCGGCCAGGCGTTCGAACTCCGAACGGGTGAGGGTCTTGACTAAGTGCTTAGGCACTCCGCCCACTGCCGTTATGTAAGGCAGGTTAATCTCAGTGGAGCTGGAGCTGGAGAGTTCTATCTTCGCCTTCTCGGCAGCCTCCTTGAGGCGCTGCATTGCCATCGGGTCGAGCTTCAGGTCTATGCCCTCCTCGCGCTGGAAGCCAGTGGCGAGCCAGTCTATAATTACCTGGTCGAAGTCGTCACCGCCAAGATGGGTGTCGCCGTTAGTGCTGAGCACCTCAAACACACCGCTGCCAAACTCCAGGATGGAGATATCGAACGTTCCACCGCCAAGGTCAAAGACGGCAATCTTCATGTCCTTGTTGGCCTTGTCTATGCCGTAAGCCAGAGCGGCCGCAGTAGGCTCGTTAACAATACGCTTCACGTCGAGTCCGGCAATCTGGCCAGCCTCCTTGGTAGCCTGACGTTGAGAGTCGGAGAAGTAGGCGGGCACGGTTATGACTGCCTCTTTCACCTCCTGCCCCAGATAGTCCTCGGCGGTCTTCTTCATCTTCTGCAGAATCATGGCGCTGATTTCCTGCGGGGTGTACTGGTGTCCGTTAATGTTCACACGCGGGGTGTTGTTGCCTCCGCGCACCACATCGTAAGGCACGCGCTCAATCTCTTTTGTCACCTGTTCGTAGGTCTCGCCCATGAAGCGCTTGATGGAGAACACGGTGTTCTTCGGGTTGGTGATGGCCTGGCGCTTTGCCGAGTCGCCCACCTTGCGCTCGCCGCCCTCGACGAATGCCACGATTGACGGGGTTGTGCGCTTGCCCTCGCTGTTGGCTATGACAACAGGCTCGTTGCCCTCGAACACAGATACACAAGAGTTTGTGGTTCCTAAATCAATTCCAATAATCTTTCCCATAGTTGTATGCTTTTTATTTGTTATTTGTTTTCGTCGTGTTATACACTTGGCTTACTAACAAGTAACGTGCCACTTATGACTTTGGGAGAAAAAGTTGTGCCATTATGGCATAATTACCGACAAAACTGTGCCCTCGACGCTGAATCTCACCTCCTGCCCGGCATATTCCATGGTATAAATGCGTGTCGGGTCGTCCTGGTATTGAGGGCGCGGGTCTCCTGCCAATATGGCAAGCAGCGCCTCCGCCTGCTCCGGGGTGAAGCGCCGGCGCAGCTCTTGGGGGAAGGCAACCTGCAACGAAGGGCGGAAGGGAACCGAGTCGGTGAAGCCCGCCGTGGCGAGCGGGTGGCAGTCGGTGTAGGGCAAATAGGGTTTTATGTCGAGAATGGGCGTGCCGTTCATGAGGTCTGCTCCCTCCACGTGTAGCAGGGGACCCTGCGGTGTGTTGAGTTCCACGCCAGCGAGACGCACGGAGGAGAGTCCAATGTTGTTAGGGCGGAAGGGGCTGCGAGTGGCGAACACGCCCATGCGTTTGTTGCCGCCCAGACGTGGCGGGCGCACTGTGGGATGCCAGGGGTGACCGGCTGCCTCGTGGAAGAGCCAGAGCAACCAGATGTGGGAGAAGCCCTCCAGCCCGCGCAACGCCTCGGGCGAGCGATATGGCGGCTCGAAAACGATGACGGACTGAATCTCCTGCACTACACCGCTTTGGCGAGGAACACCGAACTTCGTGTCTAAGTCGTTGTGTATGTGGGCGATGGTTACCATACGCTTTTCAGCACGAAGAACACTACAGGCACGAAGAGGGCAGGGATGAGATTGAGCGTCTTGCAGTCCTTTATGTGCAGTATGCCAAGACCGGAGGCGATGATGAGAATGCCTCCCACGATGCTCATCTCGCACAGCAGCTGGGGAGGGATAATGTTACCGCAAAGCCTGGCAAGCAGGTAGATGCCACCCTGCCAGCAGAAGAGCACGGGAGCCGCCAGAGCCATTCCCAAACCATAGGTGGCTGCGAAAAAGATACTGCTCACGAAGTCCATGGTGGCATTGGTGAAGAGAAAAGTGTTGTCGCCCAACAACGCGCTGTTTATTGGACCCAGAATGCTAAGCGTGCCTATGCAGTAGAGCAGCACGGCAGTGGTCAGCCCCTCCGCCAAGCGTGGCTTGGGGCTTGCCGTAACGGAGGCGGGCTGGCTTTTCCTGTTTTGCAGGCGGTCGATTAGCCCTTTCAGTCTCCCGTCTATGTCGAGCATTGTGCCAATCAGTCCGCCTATGCTAAGGCTGAGGATGAAGAGAATCGGGTAACGGCTCTCTGGCATGTTCTGGCAGACGGCGTTGGCACCCAGCGCCAGAGACGCCAGGCCCATGGCGTCGAACATAACTTTCTGCCACTCGGGACGCAGGCCACGCTTCAAAACGCTGCCTATGCAGCTGCCCACAACGATGGCGCAAGTGTTTGTGATGGTCCCAATCATGGCAGACTTACAATCCAGGCAATGTATACACTCAGCTCGCAGAGCAGGAAGGTAGCCCCGCAGCAGTCGCCAGTGTAACCGCGCAGGCGGCGGCGCATCCACGCGGCCAATAGCACCTCAACGATAAAAGGAGTAACAATGGCGGCGTAGGGAGGCATAATGCCAATGTGCCACCAAAGCAAAGCCACAGGCAGCAGTGCCACCACTATACGAGCGAATTGAGCTGCCCAGTTGTAGGGCAAATAGCTGGAGCCAGCCTTCGCCTCCTCTTCCCTGCGAGCGTAGGGCATCTGCCCCACCAGCAGGGAGGCGCAGCACTTGCCCCACACGTCGGCTGAGAGCATCACGGCTCCAGTCATGAGAATGGGGTTGTGGCACGGACTGGCGGGCTTGAGAGAGAAAATGCCGAGCGCCACGGTTATCTCGCGCATGCAGAAATATAATAGGAGAAAATAAGACAGCAGGGCGAGCACTCCGTAAGTGCCTATGCGCGAATCCTTCATTATCCGCAGCACGTCTTCACGCCCCTTGCCGCCGCCCATTCCGTCGCAGAAGTCAGCCAGACCGTCTTCGTGGAACGCCCCAGTGAGCAGAATACGCACTATAATCACGAGCAGCGCCACAACGGGCAAGTTGAGCACATCGAGCCCCAGTGCCAAAGTGAGCATCATCACGCCGCCAGTGAGCCAGCCCACGAAGGGCCAGTAGCCAACCGCGTGGCGGAAAGCGGCATTCCCTGGCTGGTAGAGCCGCCAGAAGGGCAGACGTGTGTACATCATGAGCGCTGCCCACAGGGAATCAAAAATATTGTGTAACGTTCGCATCCTTGAAGTTATTCATTTCGTTTATCATCCTTATGGCGCTTTCCACTATTGGGTAGGCGCAGAGGGCTCCCGTGCCCTCGCCAAGGCGCAGCCCCAAATTGAGCAGGCCGCTCACGCCCATGAACTGGAGCATGAGCTTGTGCCCCGCCTCCTGCCCCTCGTGGCAGAATATGGCATGTGTGAGAAACTGGGGGTCCATTCTCCACGCGGCAAGGGCGCAGGCGCTCATGATGAAGCCGTCTATCAGCACTGCCATGCCCAATTCCTTGGCACGCAGCATGGCTCCTACGGCAGTCACCATTTCCAGCCCCCCGAACTCCGTCATCACCCTCTCCACATTGGTGGGGCAGGCGCGGCGCAGGCACTGGTTCAACACCGCCAGTTTGTGCCGCACTCCGCTCTCGTTTAGCCCCGACCCGGCTCCCACACAGCACTCTAAGGGGATGCCCGTGAGCAGACGCATCCACATGCTGCTGGCGCTCGTGTTGCCTATCCCCATCTCGCCCAGACTGAGTATATTGCAGCCCTCCTCGGCACACTCCTCTGCCAGTTGTCTGCCAGTTTCCATGCAGCGCTCCATCTCCTCGTGGCTCATGGCTGCCTCGGCGAGGAAGTCGCGTGTGCCGTGCGGACTTATTTTACGGTTCATTATTTTGGGATGCATGCTAAGGTCGTGGTCTACTCCCACGTCCACTATTCTCAGTCTTATGCCGTGCTGGCGACAGAAGAAGTTCACCGCCCCTCCTCCACGGGTGAAGTTCACCATTTGCTGCCACGTGACCTCCCTTGGCGACACGCTCACTCCCTCTCTCTCTATGCCATGGTCCGCCCCAATGAGCAGGTGGCAGGGACACCGCAGGCTGGGGCTCAAGGTTTCCTGTATCAGCCCTATTTGCAGGGCTATCTCCTCCAGCCTGCCCAGCGAACCCTTGGGCTTGTTCAGGTTATCAATCTTTCTTTGCAGCTGTTCCTTCAGGCTTTCATTCATAATTTACAGATACTCACTATTTTATCTTCACAGGCACACCGCTCACCATGAGCACCACCTCGTCAGCCATCTGCGCCACGTGCTGGTTGAGCCAGCCCATGAGGTCGGCGAAGCGGCGTTGCAGCGCGTTGGGTGATATGCCTCCCATCCCTATCTCGTTGGTTACGAAGATGAAGGTGGCATCCTGGCTGGTGAATCTGCCAAGCTCCTCTTTCAGCTGGCGCAGCGTCTCTTCCACGTCGGGCAGTCCCTCGGCTGGCAGATAGTCGGTGGCCCATAGGGTGAGGCAGTCCACCAGCGCCACACGCCCTTTCACGTCCACGTGCGAGAGGTAGTGCGGCTCTTCCACTGTCTCCCATTGCGAACCTCGCCTCTCCTGGTGTCGCCTCACTCTCAGGCGGAATTCCTCATCGTCATCCCTAAGGCGCGCCGTGGCTATGTAGAGAGGCGAGGGCGAGAGGCTAAGCGCCAGACGCTCGGCGTATGTAGATTTGCCCGACCGCTCCCCTCCAGTGACCAAAATAATGCGCTTCATGCCGTAAAGTTACGAATTTATGCCCTATTACCGCTTCCCTTTGACAGAGAAAATTATTACTTTTGCTTTCGCTAACCACAATATTTCTATGAAAAGCAACACTGGAGACAACCTTTTCCGCCATGGTGGCACATCATATCTGCGACCTTTTCTGCTCATCAGCTCGCTCTTTTTCCTGTGGGGGTTTGCCCATAGCATTCTCGAGGTGCTCAATCCCCATTTCCAGGAGTTCTTCCAGATATCGAAGACAAAGGCGGCTTTCGTGCAGGTGGCGGTCTATGGCGGCTATTTCATTATGGCTCTGCCTGTTGGTCTAATAATCAGGCGTTTTGGCTACCGTGCCGGGGTCATTACGGGGCTCCTGCTCTATGGGCTTGGGGCTCTCCTGTTCATCCCTGGCTCGTTCATCAATTCTTTCTGGTTCTTCGTCTTTTCCCTCTTCGTCATAGGTTGTGGTCTCACCTGCTTGGAGACCTCCGCCAATCCCTACACCACCAAATTGGGCGACCCGCGCAAGGCAGAAGTGAGGATAAATCTCTCTCAGTCGCTCAATGGCTTAGGGTGGATAGTTGGTCCTTTAGTTGGAGGCGAGCTTCTGTTCACAGGCCGCAGCATAGCCATACCTTACGCTCTCGTGGGAGTGGTCGTCTTGCTGGTGGCGGTCATGTTCTGCCGTGTGCGCCTGCCGGAGATGAGGGAGCAGCCCTCTTCCCTCAGTAAAGAAGATAAGGTTACCGGTCCGCTTTGGAACCTTCATTTCATATTAGGCGTTGTGGCGCTTTTTCTCTACGTCTCAGCCCAGACGGGTGTCAACAGCTTCTTCATCAATTATATGGAAGAGGCGGCTCACATCTCTGGCGAGACAGCGTCTCTCTGGTTGGGCTTCGGGGGCATGGGCTTGTTTGCGGTGGGCCGTCTTGCCGGCAGCGGTCTCATGAGC
>JAJPYT010000111.1 GCA_021204845.1 Prevotellaceae bacterium
GGCACGGGCTTTGTAGTCGTAGCTGGCGACGACGCGGCAACACCCATTCTTGGCTATTCCTTCGACACAGAAGCACCCTCTGTCGACAATCTCCCCTGCAATGTGGAGTATTGGTATGAGGCGATTGACAACTACATCACAGGTCTTCGCTCCGACGGTGTGACAGCCACCGAGGAGACAGAACGGCAATGGATAAACACCCAACAAGGGAACAACCAACAGGGCAATGTCGTTGTACTCCTCGAGACTGCCAGCTGGAGCCAATATGAGCCATATTATCTGCAATGCCCCCAGGACGGCAACAGCTATTGCCTGACAGGCTGCGCTCCCACCGCGACATCCATAGCCATGCGCTACCACACTTGGCCGATAAGAGGCACTGGGGCGACGAAAGAATATGAGACGGGCAACGTTACCGTTGCATCCCGCAATCTGGAGGAGCACATTTACGACTGGGACAACATGCTGCTGCAGTATACCAGGAATTACTCGACTACAGAGGCCAATGCGGTGGCAGAACTTATTGCCGACGTTGGTGCCGCGTTCCGTGCCACCTACACCACCAGCGTCACGGGTGTGCAGTCGGGCGCATGGACCAACAAGCAACTGCACGACCATTTTGGTTATTCCTCCACCATTGATTGGGCTTCATGGGACACCTGCGAGAGTGACGACGAGTGGTACGACCTGCTGAAAGGGGAACTCGAGGCCGACCGACCTCTTATATATCGTGGTGTGACCTCTTCCAACTCTGCCCATGAGTTCATAGTTGACGGGTACACTGACAACAACTATTTCCATATCAACTATGGCTGGGGCGGTCAGAACGATGGCTATTACCTGCTGCCAAACATAACGTACAACTCGGCTCAAAGGGCACTGGTCAACTTCAAGCCTGCCGAAGAAGGCGAGGATGACATGAACCCTGTTAAGGAAGAGTTTGAAAACACAATAGTGAAAGTAGGCACCCAGATAAGCAAGGTCGCCAACATCACCGAAGGGCAATGGTATATGCCACTTTCCCTGAACAGCAGTTATGACCTGTGTTATATGGCTGACTTCAACGCTCTCTATGAGACCGACGGAACCGACGACATAGTGACCAGCGGCAGCACATTGGGCACAAACATAATGGAATATGTGGTGCGCTTTATTCCCACGGGAACATCGAACACATATTATATGCAGTACGGCACAGGCAGATATGTGAAAATTCCCAACGTGGAATCTGAACTCATACACACCACCTACGACATCGAGGAAGCCACGCCAATATACACATATAATATAAAGAACACGTCGGGTCACTTCGGCTTCTATTCCACAGAGGGCTCGAGATATCGCATATACGCTGGATGGGGACCCCGATATAACATCGTGACATGGAACAGCGGCGTGTCCACATCTGTGAATGGCAGCAACGACTTTGCCTTATATCCTGTTGAGCTACAGTTGTTAGACGACCATAATATAGCTCTGCTGGACTGCCAGAACGCCTACAACAAGTACAAGAGTTACGTGGGCACATTCATGACAGGCACAGGCGTGGGCTGCTACGACGCTGAGGCTGTGGCGGCATTCGAGCTGGCAGTGGAGGCGGCGTCGGTCTGCTTGGACGACGACATGGCAAGCAATCTCAGCATAGAGGAGCTGAACCAGCTGAGCCAGGATATGGAGGACGCATATAACGCTTTGCTCGAAACCGAGATAACCACTGTAGAAAGCATCGCCGACGGCTATTACTACATATATTTGGCAGGATATGACTACTCTATTGACGCTGCCATCTATCTGTATTCCCACTATAACACGAACTACGTGAAATGGGGAGCTGTGGAAGCCGACCCAACGTTCCTCTGGCAAATAACCGACAAGGGCGATGGCGCTTACGAAGTGATGAACACAAGCAACAACGCCATATTCAACGACTTTGTAGCTGACAGTTATGCCACACTCTCCACGAACAGCGAAAGCCTGCTCTCGTTCGACTATGCCAAGACAAGCAGCGAGGGCGATAACCTCTTCTACGTCCGCACCAGCACAGACACGGAGGGCACATATATGTGGGCGGCAAGCACAAACTCTGGCGAAGGCACAAGCGGATGGGTTTGGGCAGGCAATGTCACGAGCAAAGACGCTTACTGGCAATTCGTAAAAGTGAGCAGGGAAGAAGCGAAAGAGATTCTCGGCTCAGAGTATTACGATCCGGACGAACTACGTGAGGTTTTGGCAGAAGCCCAGGCTTTACTGGAGGAGAAGGTTGCTGGCACTAACCCTGGCACGTGGAACGAGAGCCTGACGACCGCACTGGAAGCAACGATTGAGGAGGCGACAGCCTACGAAGCAGCGGGCGACTACACGGCAGAGACGTTGAACGCTTACGTGGATAGCCTGCACAGCTGCATGGAAGCGCTGGAAGAAAGCGAGCCTAACACCGTACAGACCGACAAATGGTATGGCATTCGCTCTGCGGCTGACGGCACTGTGCTCCAAGGCTCAGCGCTGAAAGAGAGTCTGACTTTCCAGAAGAATGAGAGCGATGAATTCAGCGACGCTGAGAAGTTCCGCTTCATTGCCGTCGACGACGCTTACATGATGCAACACAAAGCCTCGGGTCTGTTCTTGAGGGCTATGGGGGCGGAGAACACGGATGTTGTGCTTGACGCACACCCGACGCTGTTCAACGTGAGCGCTTTGGGCTATGGGGAGAACCTCATATCAGCAGCAACACTCGACGGTGAGAGCCAAGGCAACCTCGGCGCACAGGACAATACTCTCGTGACTACCGAAGAGAACGAGGCTGGCACTGCGGCAGGACTTTACATAGAAGCCACCGACGAGGCAGTAGCTTCTGACTACGACGGCACAGCATTCCAGATGGAAGTGACCACAGGCGCCATAAACACACTATGTTATCCTGTGGCTCTCACAGCCACGGACGGCACAATGTATGAAGTGGAAATAGACGGCAACACAGTAATACTCTCGCAAATTGAGGGCAACGCGGCATCTGCGGGTCAGCCTGTTATCTACATCTACGGAGAACTGACGGACTACGACGCGGCTAATCCGACTGTAGCTACCGCCAACTTCACACACGGCTACGACTTAGAGCGCGAGGCACAGACAGTAGGGCAACTGACAGGCAGTTACTACGGCGGCACAGTAGGCGCTGGCAAGGCTGTCGCTGAGGGCAATGGCTTCATAGTAACCAGTTCTGACGATGACACGATAGGAACAAACAGCGCATACATCGACGGTCTCGACGGCATAAGCGAAATAACGGTGGCGATGGAAGGCGAAGAGACTGACGGCATATCAGAAACTGTTGCCGCCGCCACACTTGAAGGCAACATCTACAGCATCGACGGCAAGCTAATCGGCAAGGGGAACCTGAAGAAAGTGCACTCGCTTGCCAGCGGCGTATACATCGTGAATGGCGTGAAGGTGGTTGTCAAGTAACATAGGCACAAGCAAATAGCACATAAATAGGAGGGTGTGTCTAATCACAGACATTCCCTCTTATTTATTATCTGTAACCTTGCATTAAGCCACCACACCGCCGTCACCGCTCCACCGTCACCGCACTGACGCACATGAATCAGTGCGGTGACCAGCCCTCGTTCGTGCGGTAACAAGGCTTAGTTCGTGCGGTAACGAGTGGGTAGGAAGCCTTAAGCCCACACCTCGTCCATGGGCTTACGCTTTTTGGACGAAGCGGTGTCAGCCGCATAGCCTATCGGCACGAGGGCGGCAGGCTCGTAACCTGCGGGGAGAGCCACTGTCTCTTTCAGCTGCTGCACGTTGAAGTTACAAACCCAACAAGTGCCCAAGCCCTGCTCGGCAGCAGCGAGGCAGAGATGTTCTGTGGCAATAGCCACATCGATGTCGGCATGATTCTTTTGATCTTCCTCACGAGTCCACGCCTGATGGTGGTCTTCCAAGCAAATAACGACTGCGGGAGCGGTCCTCATCCAGTCACGACCGTAGCAGGCGCAAACCTTGGAGAGCGTGGCCTTGTCTGTGACAAGCACGAACTTCCAAGGCTGTATGTTCTTGGCACTTGGAGCCAAGCGCACGCATTCCCTGACGTAAGCCAACTTCTCCTCCTCGATTGGGAGGCTCTTGTAATGGCGGCAACTGTAGCGTGCCTCGCATAGTTCTTTCAGTGTCATGGCTAATAAGTATTATTGTCAACATGCAGGCAAAGGTATCAGTTATTAGCGTCAATTCATAATTTTGGCAACTTGTTTTTACACGCAGGCTAAAAAAACAAGTGTTGTTTTGCACATTAAGATTTAGTTTCGTAACTTTGCCAATGTATGCAGTATAAGCGTGCGTAACGATATTGATATAATAACAAACAAATAAGACTTCCATGGGAAACGGAGTAAAACGTATTTATGCGGTAATAGTATTGAGTATATTGGTGGCAGGCAGTGCGTTAGCCAAAGACAAATATGTAGCTTACTTGTTCACATATTTCACAGGCAACGCCATTGAGCAAGAGCAAATCTGCTACGCGTTAAGCAGCGACGGTTGGAACTACACACCGCTGAATAACGGTCATCCCGTGATTATGAGCGACACGATAGCCAGGAAGAAAGCCGTGAGAGACCCTCACATCCTGCGTGGCGAAGACGGCTGGTTCTATCAGGTGATGACAGACATGGCAAGCAGCCAGGGCTGGTCGTCGAACCGCGGCCTTATATTGATGCGCTCACGTAACCTGATAAACTGGGAACACCACGCCATCCACTTCCCCGACCGATACAAGGGGACAATGTTTGAGAATGTGACGCGAGTGTGGGCACCACAGACTATCTTCGACAAGGAGGCTGGCAAATATATGGTTTACTTCAGCATTACCACCAGCGACGGCAACTGCTCATACGACAAAGTCTTTTATGCTTACGCCAACGATGACTTCAGCGACCTGGAGGGCGAGCCACAGGTGCTCTTCGACGTTAACGACGCAAGCATAGACACCGACATAGTTATGGACGACGAGGGCATGTACCATATCTTCTACAAGACAGAAGGGCAACACACAAAGGGGATACGCCAGTTCGTGACCCCCACGCTGCACAACAGCGAGAGCTGGACGCTACTCGACGGCTTCTGCCAAGACACTAAAGAACCTGTAGAGGGTAGTGGAGTGTTCCGCCTCTTCGACGGCACATGGGTGCTTATGTATGACTGCTACATCAACCACCACTACCAGTTCTGCAAGAGCGACGACCTGAAGACCTTCAAGGCGGTGATGAACACGAAGACGAGCGGCAAGTTCACCCCACGCCACGGCACGGTGATAACTATCACTCAAAGCGAACTGGACCTGCTGAAGTCGTGGGAGACAATCCTCGCGTACGAGAAAGACTTGCGCGAGCGGGCAGTGCCTACGCTCAGCCTCTACCAGATAGAGCACAGGAAAGAAATGCTCAAAGACATCCACGCAACCCTTAAAGAGCCCGCATCGGAGAAGCTGTACGCTGATCTGGAGAAGCGGATAAAGGACTATCTGAATAAGTAAGAGAACTACAATCTCATATAATCTCTAACATTATCCTAATAAAACAAACCTATGAAAAGCAAACTTATTTTTCTTCTCTCATTGCTGTTTTCCGTAGGCGCGTGGGCTGATAACACCACCCTGGCGGTGACTCAAGTCACAGATGCGGTGGACTTAACAGACGACGTAGATTACGTGATAACGGATACCGACCCCTTTGGCACCGTTGGTAGCGTGAACATTGTGAACACAGAGCACGCTGTTGTGATATTTCAATATATCAAGCCCAGCAAGGTGATAAGCGATTACTTGGATAACATCTATATTAATGGAGAGGCTGCCCAAAGCGATGTGAACTGCCAGGTAAGGCTTTACAACACGGGCGCGATTGTCTATCCCTACGACGGAGACTTCAAGCCTCTCACATGCTACACCGAGGAAGACTACGGTGGTGACTCGTATGACGGCTACGGGCTCACGAGCTCAGGCGGCTACATGAACTCGCTCAGCGCCTCCACGCTGAACAACAGCATACGTTCGTTCAAACTGAAACGCGGCTATATGGTCACCTTTGCCACTGGCACCAGCGGCTGGGGCTACAGCCGCTGCTTCATAGCCGACCAGGCGGACTTGGAAATTTCCTCGGTGCCCGCTCCGCTGAACGGGAAGATTTCAAGCTACCGCGTGTTTAAGTGGTACAACTCACAGAAGAAAGGACTGGCGAACGACACAGGCAGTGAAATCAATGACATTTTGAACACGACATGGTGCTACTCATTCGGAGTTGGCGAAAGTCGGCTTCCCGATGTGGAGTGCGTGCCTCATCATATATATGAGGATTGGCCATCGTCTTCGGCCTGCGGTAGCGTGACTTACAGTTGCCACATGAAAACGAATAACGAGCCAGGCAACAGCTCGGACGACCATCCGCAAGATGTGGAGACCGTGCTTAACAACTGGGAAAACCTTATGCGCACTGGCATGCGCCTTTGCTCGGAGAGCAGCCACGACGGCAGCATGAGCCACCTGAAAGCCTTCTGCGACAGTATCGACGCAAGGGGCTGGCGCTGCGACATTGTGGACTTGCATTGCTATTGGGCATCAGGCACATTCAGCAGCCTCACATGGTATAGCGACTACTACGGTAACGGCCGCCCCATCTGGATAAGCGAATGGGTGTGGGGAGCATCGTGGAACTCTAACGGCATATTCGGCTCCGTGTCCGATACCGGGTCTTTCTCCACAGCAAACCAACAGGCGTGCTACAACGGCACTGTGCCTATTCTGCAATTGCTGAACAGCAACTCGCGAGTGGAGCGCTACGCATACTGGAACAGCGAGGCTAATTGCTCTAAGATTTACTTGTATGGCACCGGGCTTTCGCTGTTGGGCGAGTACTACGCCGACATGGAGTCGGGGCTTGCCTACAATGCCGCCAATGAGTTCGTGCCGAAGGTTGTATACAGAGCTCCCAGTGAACTCGTGGGCACTTACACCAAAAAGAAGAACACATTCGAACTCACATGGACAGACCCGAACGGTGATATGATAGACAGTCTCTTGGTAGAATGCAAGCTGCCGAACACATCTAAGTGGGTGACAATCGCCACATTGGAGGCCAAGGACAAGACCAGTTCCAGCGACCCGTCATATTCCTACGTTGACACTATCACCGACGCAGGCATTTATTACTACCGCGTCCAGGAATACTACAACAACGGCAAGAGCAAGCTCACAACCAACGAGACGAATGTTACCGTGGCGGCGGCTTACAGTGTTGGAGCATTGCAATATGGACAATTGAAGATAGCGAGCTCAGACGCCATCACCACTGACATTGAAGCGCAGGATGTGGCTCCATACGTTGTCATGGGCATGGTTTCCAACAAGAACGCCTCTAACGGAATCACAAACCACTTGATAACGCTGTCGAAGAGCAGCTTCAAGTTCCGCCTCTATCCCTGGACGCTGAAGACAGCTGTGGAAATAAGTAGCGCAGAGACTGTGGATTATCTGATTTTGCCGCCTGACACGATTTGCCACCTCTCAGATGACATGATGCTTATCTCCCAAAAGGTTGGCAACGTGAAAGGTGAGGAAGTGCAAGTTCTCTTCCCCGAAGCCTTCCCCGAAGGAGTGACACCAGTGGTGGTCGCCCAGCAGAACACCTCAGTAACAGGC
>JAJPYT010000170.1 GCA_021204845.1 Prevotellaceae bacterium
AAACAGCGAGCTGGACGACCTCGTGAGCAGTATAAATGAGATACAGGACGGTTTTAGGCGGATAAACGAGGCGGAGGGACGAGTGACGATAGCCAACAGCAGCCCCGAAAGCACCTCGACAAAAGAGACGATTCGCGAGAATATCGCTTACATCCAGGATGCCATGGAGAAGAACCGTGAGATGATAGCCCAGTTGCAGCAGAAACTGAAGGCCAGTACCTTCAACGTGAGCTCGCTGGAAAAGACGCTTGAGAGCCTGCAACAACAGATGGACGAGAAGGACGCAAGCATACAGGAACTGCGTGCCGCGATAATGGAAAAAGACTCGCTTATCCTGGCGCAAGACAATAAAATAAACGACCTCAACAGCGACGTGAGCGCCCTCTCGGCAGACAACAAGCAGAAGGCTGCCACCGTGGCTTCGCAGGACAAGGAGCTGAACAAGGCATGGTTTGTTTTCGGCACCAAGGCGGAACTTAAGGAACAGAAGATTTTGGCGAACAACGACGTGCTGAGGAGCGACGATTTCAACCGTAACTACTTCACGGAAGTAGACATACGCACGCTGAAGGAGATAAACCTTTACAGCAAGAAAGCCGAGCTGCTGACCAGCCACCCCGAGGGCTCATACACGCTGAAGAAGAACCAGAGCGGTGAATACGTGCTCACGGTTACCAATGCCAAGAAGTTCTGGAGCGTGAGCCGTTATTTGGTGGTACTGGTGAAGTAAATCATATTGACAAAAAGACTATATCGTGGGAAGAAGAGATTCATACAATATGTCGCGCTCAGCCACCTCCGTATCGCGCATGCAGGAGGGACTGGACGATGTGGCGCGCAGGTCGGTGATAGATGATGAGGGACCAGAGAAGGCAGTGCTTGTCGCCCTAATCACCCCGCAGCAGGACGAGCGCCGCACGACGGAATATTTAGACGAGCTGGAGTTTCTCGCTTCCACGGCTGGCGCTGTAACGGTGAAACGCGTCACACAGCGCCTCGACAGCCCTATTGGGGCAACCTATTTAGGCAAGGGAAAGCTGGAGGAGATTCGCGCCTTCATAGTAGCAGAGGAGGACGCTGAGCGCCATGTGGACATGGTGATTTTCGATGACGAGCTATCCGCCAAGCAGTTGCGCAATATAGAGGCTCAGTTGCAGGTAAAGATTCTTGACCGCACGAGCCTTATTCTCGATATCTTTGCCATGAGGGCGCAAACGGCAAACGCCAAGACGCAGGTGGAACTGGCGCAGCACCGCTATCTGCTGCCCCGTCTGCACAGAATGTGGACTCACTTGGAGCGGCAGCATGGCGGAAAGGGAAGCGTGGGGCTGAGAGGTCCGGGCGAGACGCAGTTAGAGATGGACCGCCGCATAATAATGAACCGCATAAGTTTGCTGAAACAGCGCCTTGCCGATATAGACCAGCAAAAGACTACCCAGCGTGCGGGACGCGGAAAAATCGTGCGTGTGGCGCTGGTGGGCTACACTAACGTGGGCAAAAGCACTCTCATGAATCTGCTGAGCAAGAGCGAGGTATTTGCCGAGAATAAACTTTTCGCCACGTTAGACACTACTGTGCGTAAAGTAATTGTTGACAATCTGCCTTTCCTGCTCACCGACACCGTAGGCTTCATACGCAAACTTCCCACCGCGCTGGTGGAGTCTTTCAAGAGCACGCTCGACGAGGTTCGCGAGGCTGACTTGCTGCTGCACGTGGTGGACATATCGCACCCAGACTTTGAAAACCAGATAGAGGTGGTGGAGAAAACGCTGGCTGACCTTGGCTGTGCCGACAAGCCTTCAATGGTGGTTTTCAATAAGATGGACGCTTACACGTGGAAGGAGAAAGAGCCTAACGACCTCTCCCCAGCCACGCGGGAGAATGTCTCCTTGGAACTTTTGCAGCAGACTTGGATGGCACGCCTTAGGGATAATTGCATTTTTATATCGGCAAAGGAGCGCACCAACATAGAGGAGCTGAAGCAGACGCTCTACGACCGCGTGAAAGAGCTGCATATACAGAAGTATCCTTACAATGATTTCTTGTTTCAGCATTACGAGGAAGATGAAGAACCACAAACATAAAAAACTCTCACTATGGTAGAATTTAAGTATGCTCCCATGTTCCAAATGGGAAAAGACGAGACAAAGTATCGCCTTCTTAGCAAGGAGGGCGTAAGTGTGGGGCAGTTCGAGGGTCACAAAATCTTGAAGGTGACACCCGAAGCTCTTACACTGGTGGCAGCGCAATGCTTCCACGACGTGGAGTTTATGCTGCGCCGCGAGCATAACCTGCAGGTTGCAAAGATTCTTACAGACCCCGAGGCAAGCGAGAACGACAAGTATGTGGCGCTGCAATTCCTGCGCAACGCTGAGACATCGGCTAAGGGCATACTGCCTTTCTGCCAAGACACGGGCACTGCCATCATTCATGCGGAGAAAGGGCAGCAGGTGTGGACTGGCTTCGAGGACGAGGAGGCTCTGAGCCGTGGCGTGTTCAACACTTACACGCAGGACAACTTGCGCTATTCGCAGAACGCGCCACTGAACATGTATGACGAGGTGAACACAAAGTGCAACCTGCCAGCACAGATTGATATTGAGGCAGTTGAGGGAGCTGAATATCGCTTCATAATGGTGGCGAAGGGTGGCGGCTCGGCAAATAAGACTTACTTCTACCCGATGACGAAAGCCACTATCCAGAACGAGGGCACGCTGCTTCCTTTCCTGGTTGAGGAGATGAAACATCTTGGCACTGCCGCCTGCCCGCCATACCACATCGCTTTCGTCATTGGCGGCACCAGCGCCGAGAAGAACCTCTTAACAGTAAAACTCGCCTCTATAAAGTATTACGACAGTCTGCCCACCACTGGCGACGAGACCGGGCGTGCATTCCGCGACGTTGACCTCGAGCGGAAACTGCTGAAAGAGGCTTACAAGATAGGTCTCGGAGCGCAGTTTGGCGGTAAGTATCTGGCTCACGACATCCGCGTGATACGTCTGCCGCGCCATGGCGCAAGTTGCCCGATCGGCATGGGTGTGAGCTGCTCTGCCGACCGTAACATAAAGGCTAAGATAAACGAGGAGGGCATCTGGATTGAGCAGATGGACGAGAATCCTGCCGAGCTCATTCCGCAAGAGATGTGCCGCCCGGGCGAGGGAAAGAACAGTATAGTAATAGACCTTGACAACGGCATAGACGCGGTGCGTGCGGAATTGACAAAATATCCCGTAAGCACACGTGTAAACCTTAAGGGAACTATAATTGTGGCGCGCGACATAGCTCACGCCAAACTGAAGGCTCGCTTGGACGCAGGCGAGGAGATGCCCGCCTACTTCAAGGACCACCCGATTCTTTATGCCGGTCCAGCCAAAACGCCAGAGGGCTATCCCTGCGGCTCCATGGGTCCGACAACCGCCAATCGCATGGATCCCTATGTAGATGAATTCCAGTCACATGGCGCAAGTCTCGTGATGATAGCAAAGGGCAACCGCACCCAGCAGGTGACCGACGCTTGCCAGAAGCACGGAGGTTTCTATCTCGGCACAATTGGTGGCGTTGCCGCGGTTCTCTCCCAGAGCTCCATCAAGAGCATAGAATGCGTTGAATATCCAGAGCTGGGCATGGAGGCTATCTGGAAAATAAAAGTTGAGGATTTCCCAGCCTTCATCCTCGTGGACGACAAGGGCAACGACTTCTTCAAGCAACTGAAGCCCTGTAGCGGCTGCACGATACTGTAAGCCCTAAAGATAATTAGCGAGTGCCGAAAACCTCAGAATCTCTTCTGGAGTTTTCGGCACTTTGTTTTCACTTCTTTCTAACTTAATGGCAAGATGTCATTAAAGTTTTATATACATAGGTCTTTCCTAATTAGAGCTGTTCCCATGATGACCAGCCTGTTTTGAGAGAGAACTATCTAAGAAACAGACGAGTATGCTATCTCTCATAATAGGTTCTTGTCCTGCCGTTTCTTGTCATTTCAAGATTTGAACCATCAATCGAATACTTATATTCCGCACCGTCTATGTACAAGTATTCATCAATGGTATACCACGATATGTCATCATCTTCGCTAAGCCAATCAAGGTCTTGGTCGTAAGAGCCATGAATGCCTGTTCCGTTAGAGTTGAAATAATAGTAATCAGCATAATAGTTGCCAGTTATCTCAACCCATTCGTGACACAAATACTTGTCGTGCTCGTGATTTGCATTATCGTCATCGTCCGAGCAAGAGAATAACACCAATGATGTGGTGGCTATCGCCATCAGCATCAGAAAATTAAAAAGATGCTTTCTCATTTTGTTTTATTATTAGGTTTAATATTTATTTGTTTGCGTGTTAATGCGCTTCTAGTCTGAAACAGGGCGCACAGACCGCCCGTAGTAGCGGTTGACCCAGTTTTTGTAAAAGCCGCCGCTATAGAAGTAGAGGAAGTACGCACTCTGTGTATCACTCTCGTAGGGTGTAGAGCACCAATAGTCACCGTACTCTCCAGCGTCATCGAGCGTTGTCCCGGTGCGGCAGCCCGCTGCAGGAAGAAAGATGCTGTTTCCATTTGGACCAGTCACCTTGCGGCCTTTTACTCCGTCCATGGTTGTCCACTCCCATATACAGCCTCTTAACTCGTCTATCTCGTCCATGGTGGGCATACGCCACGTGCCACCCCAATTAGAGCGCGCGGCATCATAGTTTGCGTTGCCAGATATGTCACCCAAGCTCACATTCGATGTGGTGCAGTTATCACGAGTGTATGACGATTTTGTGGCGATCTCGCCCCATGCGTAGTAATTTCCATATTCAACCGCAGATGATGCTCCTACATTACACGTGGCCCATTTCACACTCAGGCCCAAGTCTACATATTCATGCCCATTGATAGTGCCTGTCAGGGAGCTGTTTTCATCGCCTGATGGGGTTTCTGTCGTAGCGTCACCTAAGACGGGTCGCACCGACTGCCCGTAGCAGCGGTGGCTGCTCCAGAGTGTGTAGGAGTCGTCGCTGCCGATGCGGAGGTCGTACGCACTTTCTTTACTGTTCTCTTTGGGCGTAGAACTCCAATAATAACCGCGAGTTCCTGAACTGCCAAATAGTGACGAGCCATAGCGATAGCCCATCCCGGGTAGGAAGATGCTGTTGCCGTTAGGTCCTATCACCTTACAGCCGCTTGCCCCGTTAACTGATGTCCACTCAAAAGTGCATTGATTGACAAGCTCGTCTATCTCGCTCTCATTGGGCATGCGCCATGTGCCACCCCAGTTGGCGCGGGCAGTATCATAGTTAGCGTTACCCGCTATGTCACCTATGATCACACCATAGGTGGCGCAGCTAGATTCGGTGAATCCCGTATTGGCTGTGGTCACTCCCCATGCGAAGTAGTCGCCATAGTCCGAAGGAGAGTTTGCCCCAACGTTACATGTCGCCCACATGACGCTCAGACCCAAATCAACGTAGCCGTGACCGTTGTGAGTGCCGGTCTGAGAGGAAATCTCCTCTTCTGTCGATGTGTCATTTGTGTTATCGTTTTCTTCTTCCGATACGTTCTCGTCAGCTTTGTCGTCATTCCCTGTTGTGATATTTTCTTCTGGTTTATTATCATCGTCATCATCGCTTGAACAGGAGAAAAGGGTGAAGGATGCTGTGGCTATCGCCGCCAGCATCATTAGTCTAAAAAGATACTTTCTCATTTCGTCTTATTTCTTAGGTTTCTAAATCTTTCTCTGTTTATTAATACGCTTCGCTTTTTAGTTTATTCTGAGACAGGGCGCACAGGCACGCCATCGTAGCGACCGAACCAGTATCCGTTGTAGAAGTCACTGCTGTTGGAGAAGAGCGTTATTGCGTACTTCCACGCATATTCCGTATTTTTCCCGCCAGGCGAAGAAGTCCAATAGAAGCCGTAACTTCCAGCGTATTTTAGTGTTGTCCCGTTCCGATAGCCAGCTGCGGGAAGGAAGATGCTGTTGCCGTTAGGCCCCGTGACCTTGTAGCCTTTGACACCATCCATGGTTGTCCACACTGTCGTGCAGTTCTTCTCTAACTCTGCCATTTCGCTACTTGTGGGCATGCGCCACGTGCCGCCCCAGTTGGCACGGGCGGTATCGTAGTTCTCATCCCCGGAGATGTCACCCATACTTACTCCGTATGTGGCGCAGTTGCTGGAGGTGTATGACGATTTCGTAGAGGTTTCTCCCCATGCGTAGTAATTCCCATAGTCCGATGCAGAGCTTGCCCCTACATTGCACGTTGCCCACTTCACGCTTAGCCCGAGGTCTACGTAGTCGTGTCCGTTATATATGCCTGTTAGGGTGTTGTTCTCGTCGGACGAGTCGTCTGTCGTCTCATCGTTCTGTTTTTCCTCATCTGACGACGTATCTTCCACGTCATCATCAATGACAGCACGAACGCTAAGACCATCGTAGAGAGGGCAACCACCATTAGTGGAGACGCCATTCTTATAGAAAGTAATAACCCTTGCATAATTTTGATCATAATTAGATGTAGAACTCCAATAGTAGCCATCCTCTCCATCCGCAGAAAGGTTTGCTCCCGAGCAATAGCCAGCTGCGGGAATAAAGAGACTGTTACCATTAGGTCCTGTAACTTTGCAACCCTTGCGCCCATCAATGATGATACCCCATGTCCACTTGCATTTGCCCGCCAGTTCTTCTATCTCGTCTGCTGTTGGCATCCGCCACGAGCCACCCCATTTGGCCCGTGCCGCATCGTAACTGGGATTTCCTGATATGTCTCCAAAACTTTTCCCGTATGTTACACTATTATCTATCGTGAAGGTGGCTTTTGTACTGGTCTCCCCCCAGGCGAAATAATCGCCAAATTCCGATGGAGAACTTGCTCCAACATTACACGTGGCCCATTTCACACTAATACCTAAGTCAACATATTCGTGACCATTGTGAGTGCCGGTCTGAGAGGAAATCTCCTCTTCTGTCGATGTGTCATTTGTGTTATCGTTTTCTTCTTCCGATACGTTCTCGTCAGCTTTGTCGTCATTCCCTGTTGTGATATTTTCTTCTGGTTTATTATCATCGTCATCATCGCTTGAACAGGAGAAAAGGGTGAAGGATGCTGTGGCTATCGCCGCAAGCGCCAATACTCTAAATAAGTTATTTCTCATTTTGTCTTATATTAAGTCGGAATTTCTGTGCCTGTGAGTTGATTAGCTCTGCCTTTAGTATGAGACGGGTCGCACTGTTGCCCCGTTATTGCGATTGTCCCAGCTGCTGGTTACGATATTCTTGCTGATGTAGAGGTAGTACGCATATTGTGATTTGTTGTCATTGTCGGACGTTGAGCACCAATATTCGCCGTACCCTCCAGCGCTTTTGAGAGTCATCCCTATAAGGCATCCTGCGGCGGGAAGGAAGATGCTGTTGCCGTTAGGACCGGTGACCTTACGTCCGTATACCCCATCCATGCTTCTCCACTCTGTCGTGCAGTTGCTGATAAGCTCGTCTATCTCGTCAAGAGTGGGTATGCGCCACGTGCTTCCCCATTTGGCGTATGCTGCATCATATTTTGTCTTGCCAGATATGTCACTAATATTCCTGCCGTATGTCGCACAGTTACCACTGCTGGATGACTTCGCTGAAGTCTCTCCCCAAGAGAAGTAATTGCCATATTCTGTTGGT
>JAJPYT010000148.1 GCA_021204845.1 Prevotellaceae bacterium
GGGCTCGGTTTTGTGTATAAGAGACAGGAAGGTAGATGTCGAGCGTGCGTGTGCCTATGTACTGGAGGCAGCACCCTATGGGTTTCGCTTTCGTGAACCATGCCTCGTAGTGGCGGAAGAACATTACCAGGATGAGCAGCAGGACATACATGGCAAGCGTGCGGGGCAGGTTGGTCCAGGCGAACTTCATATAGTGCCAGCGGAAGATGTCGGCACAGCAGAGGAACGCCACCACCACCAGCAAGGGGAAGAGCCACTTCTCAGAGAAGAGACGGCACACCTGCCCCCAGTAGCGGTGCACCAGATTGCCCAGCAGGAAGAACTGCATGAACTTCATGGTCTGGATGAGGCTGGAGTAGTTGAAGAAGAGGTCCTTATGGTATGTGAACACCTTGGGCAGGTAGAGCGTCTCGTAGACAAAGACGGAGACCAGCCACAAGACCCAGACGGGCCAGTTGCGCCTCTTAGCCGCAAGGCACACGAGGTAGTAGATGACAAACATTTGCAGTAGCACCCAGGTGAACCAATAGCCCCCCTTCGTGGGCGACTTCATGCACACTCCGAACGTGTTCCAGAATTGGGTGCGGCGCAGCACTATGAATACGCAGAGGAACACGAGTGCGGGTATCACCTGCACCTTCACCTTCTTCCATGTGAGACGCAGGGCATTGGGTACTGTCCACTGGAAGCTCGCCTTATAGGCAAGGAAACCGCTCACGAAGAAGAACGTAGGCATGCGGAAGAGTACCAGGAAGGGCAGCGCGGCCGTGGTCCTTTCGCTCTCCCCGAAGCTCATCTGCGCCACATGGTACGCCACCACCAGTATCATGGTGAATCCGCGCAGGGCGTCCAGCCACTCCAGTCTCTGGCCCTGCGGCTTGCATGGCAGGGTCTCGCTACCTGGTATGCTTTCTATGTTGCTTCCCTCTTCCATATCTGTCTTACGCTTCTCCCTCCGTCCTCATTATGTCCGCTGGCGGCAAACCCTTGCTTAGCAGTTCTTTCATCCTGTCCATGGCTGGAGCCACATGGCTGAAGAACATCCTGTACCCTTGGCAAAGGTAGTTCACCCCATCGGGGCGGCGGTTCTTGGGGCACTCGCCGTTGCAGGCGAAGAGCCACTCGCACTCCTTGCACTGGCGGGGCAGTGTCTCCTCCTTCCGCCTGCCAAAGTCCGTCTGCCTCTGGCTGTACATCATCTCGGTGAGCGTCTGGCTACGCAGGTTGCCGAGCTTGTATTCAGGGAACACGAAGTGGTCGCAGGAATATACGTCTCCGTTGAACTCCATCACTGCCGCATGCCCGCACTGCCGCGCCAGGGTGCAGACACCGGGCACTACACCTGCCCAGCCGGCGAGTGTGGCATCAAACATCTGCACGAACATCTGTCCTACGTCGCGCTGCACCCACTCATCGAATATCTGGCAGAGGAAGCGTCCCCACTGCCGCGGCTCCACGTTACAGTCCAGCCCCCTTTCCACTATAGGGGCGAACTGCAGGTAGCGGCAACCCAGCTCGTCACGGAAGAAGTGGTAGAAGTCCATGGGGTATTGGGAGTTGAAGTCGTTCACCACCGCCATGGCGTTCCACTCCACGTGGTGTTTGTTCAGCAGGTCTATGCCCCGCATCACCTTCGCCCAGGTGGGCTTGTCCTGCCTCGTGCGCCTGAACTCGTCGTGGAACTCCTGCGGTCCGTCTATGCTCACTCCCGCCAGCCATCCGTTGTCGTGCAGGAACCTCGCCCATTCCTCCGTCACCAGCGTGCCGTTGGTCTGTATGGTGTTCGTTATTCTGCGCCCGCGGGCATACTTCTGTTGCAGCCTCAGCGCCTCCTTGTAGAAGGAGAGCGGGCGCAGGAACGTCTCGCCCCCGTGCCAGCAGAACATCACCTCGTCCATGGTCTGCGCCTCTATGTACTGCCGGGTGAAAAGTTCCAGCGTCTCCAGGCTCATCAGGTGCGGGGGCGTGTCCTCATACAGCTTCCCTTTGTCGAGGTAGTAGCAGTACCGGCACCGCAGGTTGCAGCTGGCCCCTACGGGCTTCAGCATCACATACAGTGGTCGGGCAAAGGGACTTACGGTTTTCATTCGGGCAAAGATAGTGTTTTTATCTTTACGAAGCTACCTATAAAGCGTTGAAAGTGCTCAACTATGTTAAGGGGGTGGTGTCAAAAGGGAAGTACGCAAGCGGTAAGAGTGGCAAAGCCACTCCACAAGGGTATGGGTTGTGTCAAATGGAGGAGTATAGATTTATGCGAGCGGTCAGAGCGCCAGAGGCGCTCCACAGGGGTAGCCGGGGGCCTTCACGGCCCTCGGTAAAGGGACGAGTAGGTAGTGAGTGCCAGAGGTACTCAACATCCCTGCTAACATACACAGCCTTAATATCTTGAGTACCTCTGGCACTTTTCGGCTCTGTGTGCCTCGTCCGAGGGCCATAAAGGCCCCCGGCTACCCCTGTTGAGTGGCTCCGCCACTCGTACCGCTTGACTATTCCCGCCTCAGCGCACCTTTAGTGTCCGGCAAGCACGTATGTAAATTCCTTTCTTTCTTAGTACTCTGACCCAAGAAAGAACGGCTTCCGTTTGCTTTTTGCCCAAGCTTGCACTAACTTTGCCACTGGTATTATGCGCAACTTCTTCGTTAGCCTGTTACTGTGCCTCCCCGCCCTCTGCCTGCGTGCCGCGGCAGGGAGAGACACCATACCCGACACGCCCATGAGCGACACGCTCAAGACGGTGGTGGTAACCGATGACGGCAGACTGCCCATCCACGTGTCCGACGCCACAAGGGAGCATATAGGCGTGAAGACCATGGGCGACGTGCTGGGTGAGTCGGTGCTCGACAAGATGATGCACCCCTTCGCCATCAAGCAACGAAAGCGGGAGAGACATAATCGTAAGATGCGGCGCATACTCATGGAGTACGACATGGTGAAGACCGACCGCGACCTTCTCATAGAAGCCTTACGCCGTGAGGGAATAGACCCCGACAGCCTCATAAGCCGTCACAAGGAAGCATTGGAGAAAGAGAAATGATACGTAATCTTATTTTCGACATGGGAGGGGTGATACTGCCCATGCAGGACATAGAGGAGCCCATACACCGCTTTGGGCAGATAGGGCTACCACGGGATGAGGCTGTTCGCCTCTTCGGGCTACATGGCCAGCAGGAGATATTCCGTGATGTGGAGAGCGGGGCACTCACTGCCGACGCCTTCCTCGCTGCTTACCGTGAGCTTACGGGCTATCCCGCCACCTTCGCCGACATTGAATGGGCATGGCGTGGCTTCGTGAGCGACCCGCCCCCGGAGCGCCTCCTCTGGCTCAGGCAGCTCATGGACGACGGATACCACGTGGCGCTGCTCTCTAATACCAATCCCTTCCTCATGCACTTCTGCGACAGCGCCGCCTTCACCCCGGAGGGGCAGCCCATCAGCCACTATTTCCACCGCATATTCTACAGCTATAGGCTGGGCGCGTGCAAGCCCGATACCCTTGCCTTCAGCCGCATGCTGGAGCAGGGCAGCTACGTGCCAGAGGAGTGCATCTTCCTCGACGATGGTGTGAGTAACGTGGAGGCTGCCCGACAGATGGGGCTTCATGCCATCCATGTGCCTGACAATCAGGACTGGATAGTCCCTCTGCGAAGGGAATTAAAGCTCCTTTCCACCTCTGAGTGAACCTCCCGCCAAAGGGGTACTCATTGTCTATCACCAAGGGGTACTCATTGTCGACCATCAAGGGGTACTCATTGTCGACAGTCAAGGGGTACTCATTGTCTATCGCAAGGGGGTATTATAAGAACATGGAGCACAATAAACTATTGTGTATCAACCACTACTGCGGTATCATCATCCCTTCACCTTACCAAGGGGAGTGTGTCGGAATGATAATCACCATAAGAACGCAAGCAGTCTATGAGTGTGTCAAAATGGAAATCGCAAATAAACCATGTGGTACAAAGAAAACAGAGCGCCGAAGGTGCTCCCCCTTGATAGCCGCGGGCCTTTACGGCCTGCGGTTAAGGAACGAATCAGGAATGAGTGCCGATAGGTACTCTCCATTATTCCGTGGGTTGCAACCCACGGCAGAGGGTATTAACCCTCTGGATATTAGAGGGTACCTTCGGCACCCACTATCCTCCCCAAATCCATACCGGGGGTTAGAACCCCCGGCTATTATGGGGGAGCACCTTCGGCGCTCGTACCGCTTGCGTATTTCCCATTTTGACACGCCCTCCTACCCCTCTTGAGTGGCTCCGCCCCTCTTACCGCAGGCGATTTCCGCCCCTCTCACGTGCCTTATGCCGTCAATATATCCGCAAGCTTCTGCACTGCTGAGGCGAGACCCTCGGGGCTCTTGCCACCCGCTGTGGCGAAGTGGGGCTGACCGCCACCGCCGCCCTGGATGAGCTTGGCGGCCTCACGTATGTTCTTTCCGATGTTCACCCCATGCTCCACCACGCTCTCGCTGGCGGCAGCGGTAAGGGTGGGTTTCCCCTCATGCTCACTGCCAATGATGACCAAGGCGTTCTCTACCTCGGCGCGCAACTGGAACGCCATGTCCTTCACGTACTCTGGCGCCATGTGCACCACGGCGGTCATCAGGCGTATGCCGTTCACCTCCTTTGCGGTGCCGATGATGCTCTCCTTCAGTTGTCGCGCCTTCTCGTGCATCACTGCCACCAGCTGCGCATGCAGGGACTCGTTCTCCGCCACAGTCTTGTGTATGGCAGCCTTCATGTCAGGGGCGTTGTTGAAGATGGAGCGTATGGTGTTCCTCTCGTCGATGAGAGCGTATAGCAGCTCCTCCACAGCAGCTCCCGTTATAGCCTCTATACGCCTTATGCCTGCCGCCACACTGCTCTCGCTCATTATCTTCACCATGCCCAAGCGGCCCGTGCTGCCTGCATGGCAACCGCCGCAGAACTCCACACTGTCGGCGAACTGCACCACTCGCACCTTGTCGCCATACTTCTCTCCAAAGAGGGCTATCGCGCCCATCTTCTTGGCCTCTGCCAGAGGCACGTCACGGTGGTCCTGCAAGGGGATGTCCTCACGTATCTTCTCGTTCACCAGCCGTTCCACCTCGCGCAGCTCCTCGTCTGTCACCTTCTGGAAGTGACTGAAGTCGAAGCGCAGATACTTAGGTGTCACCAGCGAGCCCTTCTGCTCAACGTGTGTGCCAAGCACCTTGCGCAGCGCCTGGTCCAGCAGGTGAGTGCAGGTGTGGTTTGCCTCGCAAGCGTGGCGCAGGTCGGTATCCACACAAGCCATGAACTCCGCAGTGGGCTCTTTGGGCAGGCTCTTAGCTATATGCACGTGCAGCCCGTTCTCCCTCTTGGTGTCGGTTATCTCTATGGTCTCGTTCTCGCTCACCAGCACCCCGCTGTCGCCTACCTGGCCACCCATCTCGGCGTAGAAGGGGGTCTTGTCCAGCACTATCTGGTAGCTGACACCCTTCTTCTGCCTCACCTGGCGGTATTTAAGTATGTGGCACTCGTGCTCGGTGCAGTCCCAGCCCACGAACTCGCTCTCTCCGGGGGCAATCTCCACCCAGTCGCCGTTCTCCACCTGCGCTGCGTTGCGGGCGCGCTCCTTCTGTTTCCGCATCTGGGCGCCAAAGGTCTTCTCGTCCACACTAAGTCCGTTCTCCCGGCAGATAAGCTCCGTGAGGTCGAGGGGGAAGCCGTATGTGTCGAAGAGGGTGAACGCCTTCGCGCCGTCTATCACGGTGCTGCCCGCCTGCTTGGTCTCTGCCATCACCCCGTCGAGCAGGTGTATGCCCGTGTCGAGGGTGCGCAGGAAGCTCTCCTCTTCCTCTTTCATCACCTTGCTTATAAGCTCCTTCTGCGCCTCCAATTCGGGGTAGGTGTCGCCCATCTCCCCTATCAGCACTGGCAGCAGGGTATGCAGGAATGCCTTCTTCTGCCCAAGGAAGGTGTAGGCGTAACGCACCGCGCGGCGTAGTATGCGACGTATCACGTAGCCTGCCTTGGCGTTGCCTGGCAACTGGCCGTCGGCTATAGAGAAAGCTATGGTGCGCAGGTGGTCGGCACAGACGCGCATGGCTATGTCCGTCTCCTCCCTTTCTCCATAACGGAGACCCGTCTTCTCGCATATAGCCTGTATTATGGGCTGGAACACATCTGTGTCGTAGTTAGACGTCTTCCCCTGTATGGCGCGCACCAGCCTCTCGAAGCCCATGCCCGTGTCTATCACGTTCATGGCAAGAGGCTCCAAATGACCGTCTGCCTTGCGCTCGTACTGCATGAACACGATGTTCCATATCTCTATCACCTGAGGGTCGTCCTTGTTCACCAGTTCGCGGCCGGCGACGGCTGCCTTCTGCTCAGGGGTACGGCTGTCAAGGTGTATCTCCGAACAGGGACCGCAGGGACCCGTGTCGCCCATCTCCCAGAAGTTGTCGTGCTTGTTGCCGTTTATTATATGGTCAGCTGGCACGTGCTTCAGCCAGTAACCTGCCGCTTCGTCATCACGTCCGAGGTGTTCCTCGGGACTGCCCTCGAATACTGTGACGTAAAGGTCATCGGGGTTCAGCCTTAGCACGTCCACCAGATACTCCCAGGCGAAGTCTATGGCACCCTCCTTGAAGTAGTCGCCGAACGACCAGTTGCCCAGCATCTCGAACATGGTGTGGTGGTAGGTGTCGTGTCCCACCTCCTCCAGGTCGTTGTGCTTACCGCTCACGCGCAGGCACTTCTGGCTGTTGGCGACACGTCGGTGCTCCGGCTGCCGTGTGCCTAAGATTATGTCCTTCCACTGGTTCATGCCAGCGTTGGTGAACATCAATGTAGGGTCGTCCTTCACCACCATGGGGGCGGAGGCGACTATCGTATGCCCTTTTTTCTCGAAAAAGTCCTTGAATGAACTGCGAATCTCGTTAGCTGTCATATCTCTCCTTTTATATCTCGTTTTACTGTAAATTGTTGCAAAGGTAGTCCGTTTTTCTTATTTTTGCAAAGAAAACCACTATTTATGGTGGTAGGAGTTCTATGTCTCTCAATACAGAAAAGAACCTGAAGAAGTACTATTCCATCGGCGAGGTAGCCCGTCGGTTCGGTGTGACCGAATCGTTGCTGCGCTATTGGGAGCGGGAGTTCCCGAGCATCAGTCCGCGCAAGGCAGGGCGTGGCATACGCCAATACACCGAGGAGGACATGGAGGAGATAGAACTTATCCACAATATGCTGAAGGTGCGGGGCATGAAGATAGCCGCCGCCCGAGAGGCGCTGGAGAAGAGCCGTGGCAAGGCGCGCCGCACGAAAGACCTATATACCCGCCTTACCGCCATCCGTGCCGAGCTGGTGAGCATCAGGAAGGAACTTGACGAGGCTGTTCAGTAAGAGGAACGACCCAACCTCTACAGCCCCGAGGGGGCTGAACAGCGTTAGCCGCTTGCCCTTGGGCTGGCGGAGGGGATGCCCTCATTGAGCTTCACTGAGGGTTGCACCGTTAACACACCTCCAACAGGGATATTCCGAGGTGAAGCCCGCCGATGGCGGCTGCCGCCAGAAGCCCTTCACGCCCT
>JAJPYT010000151.1 GCA_021204845.1 Prevotellaceae bacterium
TGGTTGCAGCAGCCTAACTGAGGTGACAATAGGCAACTCCGTGACAAGCATAGAATATGGTGCATTCTATGATTGCACCAGCCTTACGGAGGTGACGATTCCCAACTCCGTGACAAGCATAGGAGATGATGCATTCTATAATTGCAGCAGCCTAACTGAGGTGACAATAGGCAACTCCGTGACAAGCATAGAAGAAAGAGCATTCTATAATTGCAGCAGCCTAACTGAGGTGACAATAGGCAACTCTGTGACAAGTATAGGATTCTACGCATTCTATAAATGTAGCAGCCTAACGGAAGTTACGATTCCCGAATCCGTGACAAGCATAAGAGGCGCTGCATTTTATAATTGCAACAGCCTAACTGAGGTGACAATAGGCAACTCCGTGACAAGCATAGGAGATGATGCATTCTATAATTGCAGCAGCCTAACTGAGGTGACAATAGGCAACTCCGTGACAAGCATAGGAGTCGATGCATTCTATAAATGCAGTAGCCTTACACAGATATATTCCGCCAATCCCACGCCACCGAGCGTTGAATATGGCGCCTTCAATGGGGTTGACAAGGAGACTTGCACACTCATTGTACCCACAGGCTCTCTGGCAGTTTATGCTTCCGCTGATGTGTGGCAGGACTTCATGAATATACAGGAGTATGACGCTACAGGCATGCAGAGTGTAAGCAGCACAGAGGAAGCGGAGGTAACCTCCATATACACGTTGGACGGAAAGCAAGTTAGTGCACCTCAGCGTGGAGCGAACATAATCCGCTACAGCGACGGAACCGTGAAGAAAGTGCTCATGAAGTGAGCCACAAGAAGATGTGAGACACAATTTTTTTCTGTTTTTCATCATATAGATTTATGATGGGGTCGCTTCCAGTCCGTGACGGATAGGGAGCGGTTTTTATTTCAGCTGTATGGGGCGTGTCAAAATGGGCTTCGCAAATAAACCATGCAGCACAAAGGAAAAAGAGCGCCGAAGGTGCTCCCCTATGTTAGCTGGGGGTTGCAACCCCCAGAATAGATTTGAGCGAGAGGTGGGTGCCGAAGGTACCCTCTAATATCCAGAGGGTTATAACCCTCTGCCGTGGGTTTTTGCCCACCTTCGTATGCGACATATACCGTCGCATACTCACCAGTCGCTACGATTACGCGACTGCCCACGGAATAATGGAGAGTACCTTTGGCACTCACTTCCTACTCGCTTATTATCCGCAGGCCGTAAAGGCCCGCGGCTATTAAGGGGGAGCACCTTCGGCGCTCGTACCGCTTGCAAATTCTTGTTTTGATACACCCTTTCGCCTTAAGGCGAGACAGAGGCTTAAGGTGAGAGGCGAATCTCCCTTAAGTTAACAGGTTCTGGCGATCCTATATGGATCGTTCCAGTGATCCTATATGGATCGTTCTGGTGATCCTATATGGATCGTTAGAATGTGTCAAGGGGAGACTCTATAGCGTCAAAAAAGGACACAAAGGAATGCAAGCGGTATTTGGCAGTTATGCGGAAATATATAATCGTCAGCGCACGAACGAGGCTTAGCCACTGCACGAACAGAGGCTGGTCACCGCACAGATTCACGTGCGTCAGTGCGGCAACTTTTGCGTGTTGCCACAGAGATTACTGGCTTATATATCAGGTTGAAAAAATATTACCGCAAATACCGCAATCCCTATAGCAACATGTGTGTTGCGGTATTGCGGAAATACTCTGTATTGGAGGGTCTCTATATTAGAGGCTGTTTGCCCCTTGGAGGCGGTCATTGCATCTGGTCCAGCAGCCCTTGGGCGAGTTCGTCGCCAAGGGAGAGGGCACGCTGAAGCTCGGTGCGGGCGCTGGCAGTGTCGCCCTGGTCGCGCAGGCAGATGCCAAGGAGGCGGTGGGCGTCGGCGAAGGTGTCGTCGAGTTGGATGGCGGTGCGGCACGACTGAGCCGCCTCGTCGAGATTGCCAAGGCGGTAGAGCAGAACGGCCTGCTCGGCATGGTAGAGGGGCTCGCGGGAGTTGAGCTGGATGGCCTTTTGTATGTCGTTGATGGCTTGCGCGAACATGCGCACCTTCACCTCCAACTGCTCACGGTCGTAATAGAAATTGTCCGTGAGGCGGCCGCTCATAAGGTGCTCGTAGTCGCCAAGGTCGGCTATGGCTTCGCGGTAGCGCTCAAGCTGGGTGAGCGTGCCGGCACGAATCCACAGATAGTCGGCTGCCTCGGTGGGGTAGGGCTTGCTAAAGCAAGCTATGGCGCTGTCGTTGAGGGCAAGCAGCTCTTCGGGCGTGGCTCCCAGACTTTCGCGGCATTGCGCCACATAGATGAAAAGGTCAGGTGTGCGCATGTTGGTCTGCGTGAGTTGGGTGAAGCGCTCGGCCGCCGCCTCGTAGTTCTTCATGGCGTAGAGCAGGCGCGCCTCGTGTAGTGTGTAGAGGGGCAGGGGGCTCATCTCGTAGGCCCGGCGTATGTCGTCAAGTGCGCTCTCCAAGGTCCATGAGGAGGGCAGTTGCTTGCCTTGCAGCAGAAGTTGATATATGACTGTGGAGCGCGAGGCAAGCAGCTCGTGAGCGTCGGTCACTTTTGACTGGAGCGCCTGGTCGTAGGTAGCCTGGGCAGCCGCATAGTCGCCAGCATAGGCAAGGCATTCAGCCTTCTGCACGTAGCCAGAGGGGCTTTGCGGATATGCGGCTATGAAGTCGGCGGCGTATGCCAGTTGGGTCTCGGTGTCGCCCTGGCAGAGGTACATGAAACTCTTCGCCTGTGTCTCGTCGGAGGGCAGCTGCTTCAGGATGGAGCAGGATTGCAACTCGGTGTGGTTGGCATCCATGGCGGAGATGGTGAGGGAGGTGCAGAAATTGACATCGAGGGCGTAGTATGGCGACCTGGTTGAGGCGAGAGGGGCTTGAAGGATGGCTACCACCTCGCCCTGGCTGTTCATCAGGGGATTGCCCGCGAGGGAGGGGTCGGCAGTGAGGTTGAGGGTGTAATAGTCGTAAGAGCCAGCCTTGTCGACGTGGGTGACCGTAGCCTCCTCACCGTCGGGCATGAGGAAGACGGGGCTTTCTACCACTGGCTGAACGGGGCTGAGACGCAGGGGAGTGACCTTCTTCTTGCCCGTTGCGGCTTGCAGCTTCACTATGTTGTAAGTGGCGTTGAAGCCGCTTATGCGGGAAATCTCATAGACAGTGCCCTTGCTGTCGGCTGCCCATGCCTGGCGGGCGCGCTGAATGACCTTGAATGGAGCAAGGAGAGTGCCTGCCCCGTCGATGAAAAAGGCGGCTGACGTGAGGGTGTCGCCGCTCTGCTGAATGGCGTGGAGAGTGACTATGCTCTTGAGCGCGCTGGCGGTCCAGCTGGGCTGCGCCACGGCAGACTGGCAGCAGGCGAGGCAGACGAGGAATGACAGTATTGTGAATCGTTTCATTGTTGTGAGTGTGACAATAGTTCTTTGGCGTTGTCAATGGCTGCCTGTGTGACTGCGGAGCCAGAGAGCATGTGGGCAAGTTCCTCGACCCGCTCGGTGGGGCTGAGGCTCGCGATGCGGCTGGTTGCCGCGCCCGAGGCGCTTTCCAGCTTGTAGACGCGGAAGTGGTGCTGCCCTAAGGCGGCTATCTGGGGCAGATGGGTGATGGAGATGACCTGGCGTCCCTGCCCCTGGCTCATCTGACGCATCGTGCGCGCCATGCTCTCGGCTATGTGGCCGCTTACCCCCGTGTCTATCTCGTCGAAAACAATGGTGGGTAACTGTGTGGCTGCGCTGAGTATGGCTTTCAGGGCAAGCATAACACGGGCTATCTCGCCGCCGCGCGCCACCTGCGAGATGGGCTGGAGAGGGCTGCCGGCGTTTGCGCTGAAGGAGAACTGCACGTTATCCGTTCCCTGGGGACCCAACTGTTCCGTCGGGCGGATGTCTGCCTGGAACTGTATGCCTGGCATGCCGAGCGTCCGCAGAAGGGCGCACATCTGGCTTTCCATGGCTTCCTTGGCTCCGTTGCGAGAAGAAGAGAGATGGACTGAAATGTTCCGCAGTTCCTTCTCCAAGGCTGCCAGACGCTTGCGCAACTCTTCTATTCGCTCCTCTCTGCCGCCCATGGCGCTGAGTCGCTGCTGGAGCTGGTCGCGCAGCTGAATGAGAGCCTCCACCGTGGAGACCTGGTGCTTTTGCATGAGGTCGTAGAGGAGGCTCAGACGGTCGTTTATCAACTGAAGGGTCTGGGGGTTGCTGTCGATGTTCCCGAGGCTGGTCTCTATTTCGTCGGCAATGTCCTTTATCTCTATGTGGCAACTCTCCAGCCGCTGCGCCAAAGGTTCCGCCTTGGGGTAGAGGGCGGAGATGCCCTCCAGCTTGCGCACTACCGAGCGCAGACTCTCGAGGATGCCTGTCTCCTCGGCTTGCAAGGCGCCGCTCACCTGGAACAACTGCGACTGTATCTCCTCAGCATGTTCCAGCGTGCGCTGTCTTGCCTCCAAGTCCTCCAATTCGCCCGGTTGCAGGGCGGCTTCGTCGAGCTGACGGGACTGGAAGCGCATATAGTCTTCCTCCTGGCGCTCGCCCTGCCATGCCTGCTCTTCGCCGCGCAACTCTTGCTCCGTCGTTTTATATCGCTTGTATGCGGCGTGGTAGCTCCGCAGCAGGGCACTGTCTTGGGCCACGATGTCGAGCGCTCCGAGCTGGAAATCCTCCTTGCCAAGCAGCAGGTTCTGGTGCTGGCTGTGTATGTCGATGAGCAGGTCGCCCAACTCTTTCAGTTGTGCCACGGTGGCGGGAGTGTCGTTGATGAAGGCGCGGGACTTGCCCGTTGCCATGAGTTCCCTGCGCACTATGCAGACTGGCTCACTGGAGTCGAACCCGGCAGCTTGCAGGAAGTCGCTGACAGAAGAGCTGAGAGAGGTGAATTCCGCCTCTATGACGCAGCGCCGCTGCCCCGTGGTGATGCTGCGTGCGTCCGCTCTTTGTCCCAGCAGCAGGGCAATGGCGCCCAGCAGGATGGACTTGCCAGCCCCCGTCTCGCCAGTGATGACGGTGAAGCCGCTATCGAAGTCTATATCGAGTTGGTCGATAAGCACGTAATTCTGTATGTGAAGGTGGCTGAGCATTTACTTCTTAATCTTTTCCCAGTAGTCGCTCATGGAGGGGTTTATGCCGAAGAGTATGTTATATACGTTCTCCTTTTCCTCAGCGGTGCCATGGCCCGAGTAGATGTCCACCAGCTCGTCGCGCTTGCATTCGGTGAAGAGGGTGGGCAGCTGGCTCATGGTTCGGGCGTTCTTGCAATTGTCGAGCAGCTCAAGCGACTCCGTTATGGCAGCGCGCCCTTTGTCGGTGCTTTCCGCCATCTGGTCGAGGCCTTCGCGGTGGTATTTGTAAATCATCTGCCGATAGTCCTCCATGGAGCCGTCCATGTAGTCGTTGAGCAGGCCGAAGCGGTTTTGTGAGCTGCTGAACGAGCTCCAGCCCGTGAAACCGAGGTTCTGGGCATTTGTGACAATATCCTCCGCCGTCTGCAGGTAACTGGTGCCTCCCAAGGGTGCCATGCTGTCCATGTCGTAGCCAATGATAACGTATGCGTAGTAAGCCAGCATGGCTGTGAGGTTGTTGTCCACGTTGTCGGCGTTCCACTCGAGCTGGTCGGTGGTCTGGAAGTTGAAGTTGAAATCGCCGTCATTCACGCTGTAGAGGGTGGTATTGTAACTGCTGTTGTAGACGGGTCGGCTGCTTGTGAGCAGGAGCGTGCATTCCATGGAATTGGAAGACTCGTCCCATTTGTTCACCGTTATGTTGAAATTACAGGCTATCTTTTCCACCTCTTTGTATGAAAGGTCGGTCCACTGGTGGTCATTGAGGTAGCTTTGTGCCTTCTCTTGCAGGGCATCGAACACTTCCGTCTTGGTGTTGGAAATCTGGGCGGTGTTGACCACCACCTTGGCGTTCAGCTCCTGTGCGCGTGAGGGCAGGGCGGAGAGCGCGAGAAGGGCAAGGATGGCGGTCTGCTGCTTCATGGGAGAATCTCCTTTAGTTCGTCCACAATGTCGCGTGCCACCTCAGTCTTGGGCTTCAGCGGGAAGTCCTTACGTCCGTGGGAGAAGGAGATGAAGCTTATCTTGTTGGTATCGCAGCGGAAGCCCGCACCTTTGTCGTTCAGCGAGTTGAGCACGATGAAGTCGAAATTCTTTTGCCGTAGTTTCTGGCTGGCATGCTCCGTCTCGTCGCACGTCTCAAGGGCAAAGCCCACCAGCCGCTGGTCGGGGCGCTTCTGGCTGCCAAGGGTGGCGGCAATGTCGGCTGTAGGCTGTAGGCGTAGAGTGAGACCGTCGCCTGTGTGCCTTATCTTCTGCGGAGCTACTTCTGCGGGAGTGAAGTCTGCCACCGCGGCGCACAGTATGGCAGCGTCGCAGGAAGGGAAACGGCTTACTGCCGCCTCGCACATCTGCGCCGCGCTCTCCACATTGGTGCGGGTGACGCGAGGACTGAACGTTTCCAGTTGCACGGGACCGCAGACCAGTTCTACACTGGCTCCGCGGCGGGCGCACTCTTCGGCAAGAGCCAGCCCCATTTTTCCGCTCGAATAGTTGCCAAGGAAGCGCACGGGGTCAAGCCGCTCGTAGGTGGGTCCCGCGGTAACCAGTATCTTACGCCCGAGAAGGTCTTTCTGCGTGAAGAAATCGTCGAGCGTGCGCACTATGTTTTGCGGCTCTTCCATGCGGCCCTTGCCTTCGAGATGGCTTGCCAACTCGCCACTTGCGGGTTCTATTATGTGGTTGCCCCAGGAGCGCAGAATGTCGAGATTGCGCTGTGTGGCAGGGTGGGCATACATGTCGAGGTCCATGGCTGGAGCCACGAACACGGGAGCTTTCATGCTTAAGTATGTGGTAAGGAGCATGTTGTCGGCAACACCGCCAGCCATCTTGCCAATCGTGCTGGCAGTGGCTGGCGCGATTAGCATGGCATCTGCCCAGAGCCCAAGCTGGACGTGGCTGTTCCACGTGCCGTCGCTCCTTGAGAAAAACTCGCTCACAACGGGCTTGCCCGTGAGCGTGCTGAGAGTGAGGGGAGTGATGAACTCCTTGCCCGACGGAGTGATGACCACCTGCACTTCGGCTCCCTCTTTCACCAGTGACCTAATGATGAGGCAGGCTTTGTAGGCGGCTATGCTGCCCGTTATGCCGAGTACTATCTTCTTACCCGCGAGCATATTTCATCCTTAACGCCTGGAACCAGCGCTTCGTGTCTTGCGTGAAGTCGCTTTGCAGCACCCAACTTACGTATCCAGGGTCACGGGGGAACACTTCTTTCGCGAGCTGCCCCTTGTATTTCCCGAAGTTGATTACTTCCTCTCCCTTGTCGTTGTAGACGAGGCGACCGGCAAAGTCTATGGTCTTGCGTGTGGAGCTGAAATCAGCGAGAGCCTCCACGTCGTTGGGAAGCACGCGCTCTGGCTCTGTCTGTTTCTCGGGGCTATACATGTCGAGCTGCGCCTGCAACACCCGCCATGTGGCTTCCGTGTCTTGGTCGGCAAGGTGGGCCTGGAAGTCTTCCTCCATCTTGCGGCCGCAGTAGAACTTGTATGCCGCTGCCAGATTGCGCTTCTCCATGGCTTTGAAGATGTTGCACACGTCTATGAGATGAGCCTTGGTGAAGTCGAATTTCACACCAGCCCTGATAAACTCCTCGCAAAGCAACGGTATGTCGAAGTTGTTGGAGTTGAAGCCGGCGAAGTCGCAACCTTTGAATTGCTTAGCCAGCCGTGGCGCCAGTTGCTTGAAAGTGGGGGCATCCTTCACCATAGCGTCTGTGATGTGGGTAAGCTGCACCACGTCAGAGGGTATCTTGCGCTCTGGATTCACGTAGGAGCTGTTGCGCTCCTCGTTGCCGTCGGGGTGGGCTATGATGTAAGATATCTGTATGATGCGTGCCGTGGCAACGTCGAGCCCCGTGGTCTCGAGGTCAAATATCACCAATGGGCGCTCTAAATTCAACTTCATAAATGCGTGTGTGTCTTGTTTCTCTCTTTGTTAATCGTTGAGCATCATGGGCATTATGAGCATGGTGGTCTCCTCGTTCTCCTCCTCAAGAGGCGCGAGAACCGCGGGGCGGCTTGGGTCGGCCAGCTTCACGCTCACGTGTTCAGCGTCGATCACGGATATCATGTCAATCAGGTATGTGCAGTTGAGGCCGATGCTTATGGGGCTGTTGTCGTATTGGCAAAGGAGATTTTCCTCTGCGTTTATTCCGTAGTCAACGTCCTGCGAGGTCAGTTTCAGCTGACCGTTCTCTATGTGCATGCGTGTGAGGCCGTTATTGCTTTGGCTGCTGAATATGCTCACGCGCTTTATGGCTCCGAACAGGCTGCCTCTGTCCACAATGGCGCAATAGGGATTGCTGGTGGGTATCACAGCGTTGTAGTTGAGGTAGTTGCCCTCCATCAGACGGAAATAGAAGTCCATATCCTCGGTGTGAATCAGCGCCCTTTCCTTGTCGAAAGTGAGCGTAAGGTCCACGTCGCCAGGCAGAGTGTTCTTTAGTATGAGAGCCACTTTCTTGGGGACTATCAGCGAGGTGGTCAGTCCTGGCTGTGTGCTTTTGTTTATGTAGCGCACCAGTTTCCTGCCGTCGGTCGCGGCGAAGGTGATGCCGTTCTCGTGCATGTCAATGCAGATGCAGGTCATTATCGGGCGCAATTCCTCGTCTGCCGTGGCGTTGGCGCAAAGGTTTATGCCTTTTAGCAATATCTTTGAGTTAAGCGTGAGGGTGGTGGCGTCAGCCGATGTCGTCTGCGGAGTTGGGTAGGTGCTGGCGTCTTGCCCCATGAGGGAGAAGTATCCCGTCTGGTGTGTGCCGCGTATTTCGTGGTTCTCGGGGTTGTATTCCAGTGTCAGGGGCTGCTCTGCCAGTTCTTTTATGGAATCTATCAACATCTTTGCGGCTACGCAGAAGCGGGCGTTGTTGTCGCTGTCTATGAGGGGAACCTTGGTGATAAGATATTTCTCACTGTCGCTGGCAGTGATGCTGACGTGCCCATTCCTTATGTCGAGAAGGAAACAGTCTAAGATGGGCATTGTGTTTTTGGCTAACAGCACTTTGCTTGCCAATACAAGGCGGCTGCTAAAGGCGGAACTGGAAATAGTGAATTTCATATTTACTTACGGTTATTTGTTTTCCAAGACAAAAGTACGAATTATCATTGAACAATCAAAAAAAAGCGGGCTTAATTAGAGAGTTCGTCAAAAATGTAGTACCTTTACCTCCGCAAAACTAAATCGTAACATTACTATGGAATTAACAGGGAAAATAATCGCAGTGCTGGACGAAAGAAGCGGCACATCAGCCCGCACGGGCACGGAGTGGAGAGTGGCGTCGTATGTTTTGGAAACCTCCGAGCAGTATCCGCGCAAAATGTGTTTCGATGTGTTCGGTTCAGACCGCATACAGACCATGAACATACGTCTTGGCGAGACTATGACTGTGAAGTTCGACATCGACGCACACGAGTATAACGGGCGTTGGTACAACTCCATCCGGGCTTACGCCGTGAGCCGCGATACTGCGGCTCCAGCCGCTGCCGCTGGGCAAACGCCATACAATCCCGCACCGCAGGCGCAGCAACCTGCAACGAGTCCCTTCGTGCCCACGGAGGAGGAGAGCGATCTGCCCTTCTGAATACCTTCTATTTGTGAGCAAAAAAGGCTGGATACCTCAGTTATGGTATCCAGCCTTTTCTTGTATTCGATTACTTCTTCTCTTATTCCACACCACCGCCTAAGGCTTCGTAGAGCTCTATGGTGGCAGATATTGCGTCCATACGGTTTGAGATGTAGTCCATCTGGGCGGAAATCAGCGAGTTCTGCGCTGTGATTACATTCAAATAGTTGCCCGAGCTGTTGAGGTACAACTTCTGGGTCGCGTCGAGGGCTACCTCCAATGCGCTCACCTGCTTGCTGTACATATCTTTCAGCTGCTCGGCGGTATTTAGCTCAACCATTGCCGTGTTCACCTCGTTACCTGCCGCTATGACTGCCTGCTGGAAGTTGTTGGAGGCTATCTCCATCTCAGCTTTGCTAATCTTGTATTGCGCGCGCAACTGGCCGTTGGCGAAGATGGGCTGTGTGAGGCTTGCCAGGGCAGAACCAATCATCATGCCCGGGTTGATGATGGATGTTCCCACGCTGTTGGTATACTCTCCGTTTGCCGTGATTGTCAGGCTTGGCCAGAAGGCTGCCTTGGCAGATCTCACGTCGTAGAAGGCGCTGGCAAGTGACAATTCAGCGTCGCGCACGTCGGGGCGGCGGCTAAGCATGGTAATGGGAACTCCAGTGGCAAGTATAGCCGGAGCCTGGAAAGTCTCCAAGGCATCGCGGTTGATTGCATGAGCCGTCTCTCCCATCAGTGTGCTGAGGCTGTTCTCTATGAGCCTGATGTTCTCTTGCAGCGTTATCACGCTCGTGCAAATGCTGTAGTAGGTGGCCTCAATGCTTGAAACCGCTGCCGTGTTGGCTTGTCCGGCTTCCATCAACTTGCGCTCCATATCAAGGTATTGAGCCCAGTTTTCCTGCGTGTTGGTCATCATGGTCAGCTGCTGGTCGAGCATTGCCAGGTTGTAGTACATGTTAGCCACGTTTGCCACCAGCGAGGCTTGCACAGCCTGCTTGGCGTTCATCGCCTGTTGCTTGCTCACTTCCGTTCCCTTCTTCAGGTTGCGCAGCTGGGCAAAGTTCACGCTCTGCCAGCCGAAGGTCATGGGCAGTTCGTAGGTCTTGCTGTTGCCGCTGGTCATGGCGGAGTAAGCGCTGCGGTTGTATGGGTCGTACATCTTGCTAACGCTGCCGCTGGGTGAGAAGTAGAGGCTCGGCAAGAATGCCAGTTTCCTAGCTTTCAGGGAGTACTGAACCTCTTGCAGTTGCAGGTCGGCATTTATCATGTCGGTGTTCTGCGCCAGCACCTTCTCTATGAGAGCCTGCAGTGTGGGGTCTGTGAACATCTCCCGCCAGGGCAGGTCGCCCAAGCTGATGGAGTCACCGCTTTGCGCGTCACCGTAGATGCCGTCTGTTTGCAAGTCGGCGGGACGCTGATAGTTTCTGTGCGACGCGCAGCCACTAAGCAGGGCGGCCGCCAGAGTTATTGTTAATATCTTCTTCATGTTTGCGGTCATTATTTGTTTCCTTCGTTCTTGTGTTTATCCTTCGCCTGCTGGCTGCGAATCTTTTCCTTCAGGAACTGCTGGTCAGCCTCTTCCTGCATGACGGGGCGAATTCTCTCCTGCAAGTACTCGAAGATGATGAAGAACAGGGGCACTGTGAACAAAATTGCGATGGTCCCCACTATCATACCTCCCACTGTGCCCAGACCTATGGTTCTGTTACCGTTTGAGCCCGCGCCCGTGGCGAAAATCAGAGGAATCATACCGAATATCATCGTGAGCACGGTCATCAAGATTGGGCGCAGACGAGCCTCGGCAGCGGCGTATGCGGCTTCCACTATGCCCATTCCCTTGCGGCGGCGCTCAAGGGCGAACTCCGTGATAAGGATGGCTGTCTTTGCCAACAGTCCGATAAGCATAATCACACCCGTTTGCAGGTAAATGTTATTTTCTATCTGACCCATGAATATGATTGGGAGAGCTGAATAGCCCTGGTTCCAAAGCCAAGCGAAGAGATAGGTTCCCATAAGTCCGGCAGGTACTGAGAATATGACTGCGAACGGAACCAGGAAGCTCTCGTAAAGACAGCTCAGAATCAAGAAGATGAGCACAACGCAGACTGCGTAAATGATGTATGTGTCTATAGAGCCGATTGACTGCTCTTCCTCTCGTGCTATGCCACCATACTCATAGTCGTATCCGTCGGGGAAGACCTGCTTCGCCACTTTCTGCACGGCAAGTATCACGTCTGTGTCGGAGAAGCCCGTCGCTGGAGTGATGTTCACGGTGATGGAGCTGAACAGGTTGAAGCGGTTATCAATCTCAGGTCCTTCTATATGGCTCAGTTTCACGAACTGTGAGATAGGAGCCATCTCGTCACCATTGCGAACGTACATGTTGTTGAGGTCGGCCTCCAACGTGCGGTATGTGGGAGCTGACTCTATCATAACACGGTAAACTTTGGAGAACTGGTTCATGTTGCTTACGTAAGAGCCACCGCAATAGCTGCCTAACTCGCTGAGCACCGAAGACGGACTGATGCCCGCGCGCTTGCACTGCGCCGCGTCTACCTCCACCTGCAACTGCGGAAAGTTGCGGGCGTATGTGGTTATGGCGCGAGCCACCTCCTTGCGCTTGTTCAGTTCCTCAAGGAATTGCAGTGTGTAGTTGTAGAACACTTCCTTGTCAGCCGCGCTCGTCTTGTCTTGAAGGTTAAGCTCAATAGAACCCATACCATAACCGGGAATCATACCTGGCTCGAACACAAAGCACTGCGCCTCCGGTATTTCCACCAGTTTTGCGTTAAGTTTGGCGTTTGCCACCATCGAGGAGGTTGACATGAAGTTTGCCAAGGGACGCCAGAAGCCGTAGCGGCGTTCGTCCCAAGGCTTCAGCCTCAAGACCATCATGGCGTAAGACGTACCCTGACCTGCGAGGAAACTATATCCCGCAACTTCAGAGTAGTCGCGCACCTCAGGGATGTCCTTAACTATATTCTCGGCTTTTTTCAGCACTGCAAAGCTTGAAGCCACGTTGTTTCCAGGAATAGTGGACACGTTCATCATGCAGACGCCCTGGTCCTCCGTAGGCACCAGACCTACCGACAGATGGTTGGCAAAATAAATCATGCCGATAATGGCTATTGCCAGACTGCCGAAGCTTACAATATAACGCCACTTGCGCTGCACGCAATGGTGAATGGCATTGGCGTATTTGTCTCTCAATGCCTCGTAAGTAGCGACGTAAGCCTTTGTGGTGGCGCGGTTGATAAGTCCGAACACGCCTTTCTGTTTCTTGTCCTCATCTGCCGATTTCATCATCATGGCGCAGAGTGCGGGGCAGAGCACGAGGGCGCTCACGCAGGAGATACCTACGGCTGTCGCCAGAGTGACACCGAACTGCGTGTAGAACACACCAGACGTGCCGCCCATGAAGCTCACGGGGATGAACACCGCCATGAACACGCAGGTACAGGAAATCACCGCCATGGTCACGTCGCTCATTGCATCTTTTGTTGCCTCGTATGGGCTCTTGTAGCCCGCGTCGAATTTCGCCTGCACTGCCTCTACCACCACTATGGCATCGTCCACCACAGTACCGATGGCAAGCACAAGGGCGAAGAGCGTAAGCAGGTTAAGCGAATATCCAGCCACAGCCAGACAAGCGAACGTGCCGACAAGCGATACGATAATGGATATTGAAGGAATGATGGTGGCACGGAAGTTTTGCAGGAAGAAGTAAACCACGAAGACCACCAGGATGATGGCGATTATCAAGGTCTCTTCCACGTTCTTCACAGACTCCAGCAGGAAGTCGTTTGAGCTCATCAACGTTACGAACTGCAAGCCTTGCGGCATGTTCTTGCTCAACTCGTTGAGCTTGGCGGTAACGCGGTCGTTGGTCTCCTTGGCGTTTGAGCCTGCCAGCTGGTAGCACAAGAACTGCGTGCCAGGGTTGCCATTTACCTCACCGTGGTAAGTGTATTCCTCGGCTCCCAGCTCGATTGTGGCTATGTCTTTAAGGCGAAGCACTGTGCCGTCATCGTTGGCCTTTATGACCATATTCTCGAACTCTGCGAGCTCTTTCAGACGACCCGTATATTTCATCGTGTACTGGAACACGTTGTCCACTCCGTCTCCGTGTGTGCCGTTCACTGGTTTCTCGCCCAGCTGCCCTACAGGAGCCTCAAGGTTCTGTTCAGCAAGGGCTTCGGTGATATCCGAGGGGACAACCTCGTACTGTGCCATTACGTCCGGTTTCATCCAGATTCGCAGGGAGTATGTGCCTCCCAGTTCCATCACGTCACCCACGCCTTCCACACGCTTCAGCTGCGGGATGACGTTGATGTCCAGATAGTTGGCAATGTAGTCCTCGTCGTATTCCTTTTTCGAGGAGGTAAGCGCGTCAATCTGCAGGAAGGAGGTCTGGCGCTTCGTTGTGGTCACACCAATCTGCGTAACCTCCTGAGGCAGAAGACCCTGCGCCTTACTAACGCGGTTCTGCACGTTCACGGCTGCCATGTCGGGGTCTGAGCCCTGCTTGAAGTAGATGGTTATGCGGGCTGAGCCAGCGTTCGTCGCGGTGGAAGTCATATAAAGCATGTTCTCCACACCATTGATGCTTTCCTCCAAAGGCTGAATCACGGCGTTCATCACAGCGCTTGCGTCGGCACCCGTGTATGTTGCCTCCACGCTCACTGTTGGGGGCGCTATGTCAGGATACGACTCCATGGGCAAGTTGAAATAACTTATCGCGCCCACAAGGAGAATCATGATGGCGATAGACATCGCCATCACGGGTCTTTTTATGAATATATTACCTTTCATAGTTCCCTCTTTTTATTTTTTCGCTTCAGCTTTCTCTCTAACTTGCTGTCCTTCTGTTACCATGCCGGCACCCTCGGAGACTATCTCCTCGCCTACGTTCAGACCGCTTGTTACTATGAATTCATTGCCGGTGCTCTGCTGGCTCACGGTGACTATTCTCTCGGTGGCTATTCCGTCGGCATCAACCACGAACACGCGGTATTTGTCCTGAGTCTGCACTGTGGCGGTTGTCGGTATTATGATTTGGTCCTTGTATGTCACTGGGATAATTACATTGCCCGTGCTGCCGCTGTGAAGCAGTTCCTGCGGATTGTCGAATACGGCGCGCAGCTGCACGCTTCCAGTCGAACGGTCCACAACTCCGCTCACCGACTCCACCTTGCCCTCAACGCCGTATGTCGAGCCGTCTATCAGGGTAAGCGCAAGAGGAGGCATGTTCTCTACTGCTGACTCCATGCCGCCGTAGTTGCGTGCCATGTCCAGCAGTTGCGATTCGGTCATGCTGAAGTAGACATACATCTGCGAGTTGTCCGACACGGTGGTCAGAGGCTCTGCCATGCTCGGGCTGACGAGCGCTCCCTGGCGGAAGGGCAGGGTACCCACAACACCGTCGGCTGGGCACTCCACCTCTGTGTAGGAGAGGCTGTTCTTTGCGTTCACCACCTGCGCGTCTGCCTGTGCCACGGCCGCCTTGGCGTTCAGCAGCGCGTTATATGAGGTTTGCAAATCAAAGTCGCTGATGACGTTCTGTTCGCGCAGGGTCTTGTTGCTGTTGAAGTTCAGCTCTGCTGTGGAGAGTTGCGCCTTGGCTGCCTCTAAGGCCGCATTAGCCGTGTTCAGGGCGGCGATGTAAGGAACCTGGTCAATCACGAACAGTGTCTGGCCTTTCTTCACTTTCTGGCCCTCGGTCACGCACAGCTTCTTCAGTGTGCCGCTTACCTGGGGGTAGACTTCCACGTCCTGTCTACCTCGAATGGTAGCTGAGTACTTGGTCTGCAGGGTAATGTCAGTCTTCTCAAGTTTCATCGTTTTGAAAGTAGTAGTAAGGCTGCTTTGTCCGCTGCTTTTCCCGCAGGACGATAAGATTGCTACGCTAAATGGTAACGCCAGCAATACAAGTTTGATGTTGCTTGTCATATTAGTATTACTTTTGTGAAATGTTGTTTTTTACAGTTACGTTCCGCAAAATTACTAAAATTATTAGTAGGGCAGGGAACGACACTTCTTAAAAAGAGCAAAAAGACTATAATAAATGTTCCTATGCCCACTTTTACCTTAGCGGGGTTTGAGCATGGAAAGAACCCTCTACGGCTACATTCCCAAGTAGTTAAGCAGGAAAGTCTCCAGTTCTGTCCCACGTAGCTTCTCAGCTATGACATTGCCTTTGGCATCCACCACGAACAGTGTTGGTATATATTTTACCGCATATTCCGTGGCAGCCTGCTGGTTTATGTCGATGTAATTCTTCCAGGGCAGGGAGAGGTCCTCCACTGTCTCTTGCCAGTCGTCAAAGTTCCTGTCCGCGCTTATGCTTATTATGTCCAGTCCCTTGTCGTGCAGTTTTTCGTATAGACGTTGCAGGTTCGCCATCTCTTTTATGCAAGGCTGGCACCACGATGCCCAGAAGTCGATAAGCAGCACCTTGTTGCCATAGTCGGAGAAGGAGAGCAGCGTCTCCTTTCTCGCCCTGTCTTCCACTGTCACGGTGGGAGCCACGCTGCCCCTAAGGGCTGAGGGAGCCACCTCGTCGCGCACCTCGCGCCCGTAGTAGCTGTTCTTCGCCTCTTCCGACATGCCCTCGTACAGGCTGTATTGGTCTGGTGTCAGTCTGCCTCCGAAGCGCAGCATCAGCATGGGTCCTATAAACGTGTCGCTGTGTCCCGATATCAGTTGTTCCAGGAACTTGTTCTTGTCGTTGAAGTTCGACGCCACACGGTCTATGTAGTCCTGCCCCTCGCGTGTCTGGTACATGTCGGCTATTGCCTGCTCGTCGTTTTTGCTCTTCGCCCAGAATATTATTTTCTTTATTCCTTTGAAGTCCTGGTCCACGTCGGTGTCAAGGCTGTCGAGGTGATAGATGTAGTTTGTCAGAATCGCCTCATACTCTGGCTGGTATTGCGCCCCCTTCACCTTTGTCTTCCTGAACTCCGCCCTGGGTCTCTTGCCCATGTTGTCTATGTGCAAGCGCCCTGTCAGCTCTATCTCCTCCCCTGGAGCTGCCACCAGCTCATATCCGCCCTCCATGCCTTTCAGCCCTATTACTACGAGGCGCGGCTCATTCATTGGTATGCTCAGCGTGTCGGTCTTCGGGTCCAGTTGTATTATCAGCGGGTTCATCGATTTGTTCATCGCTCCCCAGCTCAGGCATATCGTGTCTCCTTTCTCCAGATTCTTTAAGTCCAGACGTATCCTCACCTCGCCTGCAGCCCTGCCAGGCAGGCAGAGCAGGCAGAGCAGGGCGGTTGTGGCCATCGTCAGGGCTTTCATGGCGGAGCTTGGGGGCTTACGAGTTCATGCTGGCAAGGAACTCCTCGTTGTTCAGCGTGTGTTCCATGCGGCTCTTCAGTTCGTTCATGGCTTCAATGGGATTCATGTCGGTGAGGAACTTGCGCAGAATCCACATGCGGTCAAGCGTCTTCTTGTCGTGCAGCAAGTCGTCGCGTCTGGTACTCGACGCCACTATGTTCACGGCGGGGAATATGCGCTTGTTGCTCAGCGAGCGGTCAAGCTGCAGCTCCATGTTACCAGTGCCCTTGAACTCCTCGAATATCACCTCGTCCATCTTGCTACCAGTGTCGGTCAGGGCGGTGGCGATTATGGTCAGCGACCCTCCGCCCTCTATGTTGCGCGCCGCTCCGAAGAAACGTTTGGGCTTGTGCATGGCGTTGGCGTCCACGCCTCCCGTGAGCACCTTTCCGCTGGCAGGCGTCACGGTGTTGTAGGCTCGTGCCAGTCGGGTTATGGAGTCGAGGAAGATTACCACGTCGTGGCCGCACTCCACCATCCGCTTTGCCTTTTCCAGCACTATGCCGGCTATCTTCACGTGCCTTTCGGCTGGCTCGTCGAACGTGGAGGCAATCACCTCCGCATTCACGGTGCGCGCCATGTCTGTCACCTCCTCGGGGCGCTCGTCTATGAGCAGCATCATCAGGTAAGCCTCGGGGTGGTTGCGTGCTATGCTGTTGGCTATATCTTTCAGCAGCAGTGTCTTACCAGTTTTCGGCTGCGCCACTATCAGGGCGCGCTGCCCCTTTCCTATAGGGGCGAAGAGGTCGACTATGCGGCTTGAGAGGCTGTCTGAGCGGTCGCCCCTGCAGAGCCTGAACTTCTCGTCGGGGAACAGCGGCACCAGATGCTCGAAGGGGCTTCTGTCACGCGCCACGCTGGGATTGCAGCCGTTCACGCGGTCGGCTCTTATCAGCGGGAAGTATTTCTCTCCCTCTCGCGGTGGCCTTACGGGACCTTCCACCACGTCGCCTGTCTTCAGTCCGAGAGCTTTTATTTGCTGCTGGTTCACATACACGTCATCGGGCGAGGTAAGGTAGTTGAAGTCGCTCGAGCGCAGGAAGCCATATCCTTCGTTCATCACTTCCAGCACGCCTTCCGCTCTTATGAGTTCGCCGAAGTCGAATTTCTGCTGTGTCATCCCCTTCGTGTCTTTTTGTGGGGCTTTAAGCTCTTCGTTCCACCTCTTGGCTATCCGCGCTTGTGGCGCCGGTTGCGGCTCCCCAGAGAGGTCTATGGCTGGTTGTCTTATCACTGGCACGTCTTTCAGTATTATGAAGTCCGGCTCCCCGTTCGTGAAGAAGTCCGCCGGTATGCCGGAATCTGGCTGCGTCGTCTCCGGTGTTTCCTGCTTCGGCTCGCTCTTCGCAGGCTGCGGGCTGTTCTGCATTGGCTGCTCCGCTGGCTGTCGCTGCTGTGGAGTCGCTGCCGCCTTGGCTTCCTGCTGCGCCTTTGTGGGCCGTCCGCGTTTTGCCTTTGGCTTCTCCTCGGCTGCGGCAGTGGCTGCTGCTGCGGCTCGTGCTTCCTGTTGCGCCTTTGTGGGCCGTCCGCGTTTTGCCTTTGGCTTGTCCACCGCCTGCTTCTGCGCCTCTATTTCCGATTCTTTGTCTATAATATTGTATATGAGTGCCGTCACGTCGTTCGACATCTGGGCACCAACGCTAAGCCCCAACTCAACTAATTCTTCGGGCGCCATGCTCTCCAGTTCGGATTTCTTGTGCATGATGTGTTTTTTGTGTGATAAAGTGTGATTGTTTCAGGAAGGAGCAGGGGCGCTCCGTTTGTTCCTTGCGCTGCAAAGGTACACACTTTTCTTTGAACATCCAAAAAAAACAGTTAATTTTGCTCTCCGAGCGTAAATTATTATGGCAGCAGTCAATTCTTATCTGCAAGTGGACGGTCTTACGGCCAGCGTGGGCGACCGCGTTCTCTTCAGCGACATTTCCTTTGGCATTGCCGAGCGGCAGCACGTTGGGCTAATAGCGCGCAACGGCATGGGCAAGTCAACCCTGCTTAACATCCTCACAGACCAGCTCGGTCCCGACAGCGGCACGGTCACCTATCGCCGTGGGCTGAAGGTGGGCTACTTGGAGCAGACACCCCATCTGCCCATGCATCTCAGCGTGCTCGACGCCTGTTACTGGAAGCTCAACGTGGCTGCCATGTCGCCCGACGAGGCTCAGGAGTGCCGGTTGCGCGCCAGGCAGGTGCTCACCAAGTTGCAGATTGGCGACCTCAACCAGCCGCTTTCCGAGCTCTCCGGCGGTCAGCTCCGCCGTGTGGCTCTCGCCAATGTGCTCATTATAGAGCCTGACCTGCTGTTGCTCGACGAGCCCACCAACCACCTCGACGTGCAGATGATAGAATGGCTCGAAGCTTATTTGCGCCGCTCGTGCATGACGCTGCTGATGGTAACCCACGACCGCTATTTCCTCGACCGTGTGTGCGACACCATCCTGGAGCTGGACGACGAGACGCTCTACACTTACCGCGGCAATTACACTTACTATCTCCAGAAACGCCAGGAGCGACTCGACGCGCTGGGTGCCCGTCGCCAGCGCCTCGCTGGCCTCTACCGCACTGAACTCTCGTGGATGCGCCGCATGCCCCAGGCTCGTGGTCACAAGGCGCGCTACCGCGAGGAGGCTTTTTATGAGCTTGAGCGCGAGGCAAGGCAGAGGGTGGAGGAGAAGAGCGTCCGCCTGCAGGTGAAGAGTTCCTACATAGGCTCCAAGATATTCGAGGCGGAATACGTGAGCAAGAGTTTTCCCCAGCGTGTCATTCTCAAGGATTTCTATTACTGCTTCTCCCGTTATGAGAAGTTGGGGCTCGTGGGGCCCAACGGCTCTGGCAAGAGCACTTTCGTGAAAATGCTGCTTGGGCTGGTGAAGCCCGACTCCGGGCGTTTCGTCATTGGCGACACGGTGCGTTTCGGCTATTTCTCGCAAGAGGGCATGCAGTTCAACGAGCAGCAGCGTGTCATAGACGCAGTGCGTGACATTGCCGAGTACATCGACCTCGGTGGTGGTCGCCATCTCACCGCCATGCAGTTCCTCACTTATTTCCTCTTCGAGCCGCAGGTGCAGCAGAATTACATCTATAAGCTCTCCGGGGGCGAGAGGCGCAGGCTCTATCTCTGCACGGTGCTGATGCGCAACCCCAATTTCCTTGTTCTCGACGAGCCCTCCAATGACCTCGACATCGTCACTCTCCAGCTTCTCGAGGAGTATCTGCAAGACTTCCGCGGCTGTGTCATCGTGGTCAGTCACGACCGTTATTTCATCGACAAGGTGGTAGACCACATCCTCGTCTTCAAGGGCGACGGCCAGGTGAAGGATTTCCCCGGCAATTATTCCCAGTTCCGCGAGTGGGAGGCTCTGCCCTCGTCAGCCTCCTCAGCCGCCGCTTCCTCTGCCTCCTCATCAAAGGGTGAGAAGCCCAAGAGGGTGGAGAAGGAGAAGAAACGCCTCACTTACCGCGAGCAGCAGGAATTCAGCCAACTGGAGGCTGACATAGAGTTGCTGGAGCGGGAGAAGCGGCAGATAGAGAACACCCTGAGCAGCGGTACTGCCTCGGTGGCAGACATCACCGCCCTGAGCAAGCGCCTGCCCCGGCTAAACGCGGAGCTCGACGAGAAGAGCACCCGCTGGCTTGAGCTCAGCGAATTCGCGTGATGGCTATAAACAATGGGGAACGACCTTACCTGTCGGTGATTCGGATGGGACTCGAACCCATGACCCACAGCTTAGAAGGCTGTTGCTCTAATCCGACTGAGCTACCGAACCATTTTTGCGGGTGCAAAGTTAGTGCAAGCGAGAATAGAAAGCAAGAGCAAATCCGTTTTTCTTCGGACTTTAGGGCGAAGAAAGGAAGAATTTGGGATTGCTTCTATCGAGCGCAGCCTAACTCCGCGTTAGCAAAGTTAGTGCAAGCGAGTGTAAAAAGCAAATGTAAGCCGCTTCTTTCTTCGGACGCGCTGTGTTGTAAGCCAAGAGAGTAGGGCTTCGCATTCTGCTGGTGCGGCAACGGTGGAACCCTCAGCGAAGCTAAACGCTCAGCGCGGCTTGCCCAGAGAATGTGTGTGTCAGTGTACGAACAGCGATAAATCACCGCACGAACTGAGGCGAATCAGCGTACTGACGAAGGCAAATTACTGTGGTGACCAGCCTCCGTCAGCACTGTCATTCAGAGAATTTCTCTTGGTCGTTCGCTGAGTGACGCACTATCGTTCAGGCCTGTATCAGTGCTTCCCTTTGATACTATCAGGGTGAAATATCTTAAGTTGCACAGTGTGGGAGGTTATATATCAAACCTGTGGCTTTCTGGTTCTTAATGAAAAATGAGCGGGAAGGCGGGAAGGCGGGCGGACGGATGCACCCCTATATAGGGGGTGCACCGGTCCGCCCGCCTTCCCGCCTTCCCGCCTACTAAATAACCAAGATAGAAATCTCTGATGCCGTGGGCGAATGGGTCGCTAAAGAGCCAGCAGAGCGGTGAAGCGTGCGGTGTGGCGTGAGATTTCCTCCTCGGAAAGGAGTGGCTGGGTTTCGGACAGATAAACGCGGAAAGCCTCCAAGGCTTTCTGGCGGGCTATGGACTTGCCCATGGTGACGCCACTCTGGTAGGGCGTGTGCGGGAGCAGCGAGCGGTTGAAGTTACCGTCGCTCATTTGCCTTTACGCTTCCGCCTGCCAAACAAGGAGCGCAGCACGCTGAACGTGCTCAGACCAAGGCGGAAACCATCGTAGAGCGTGACGGCATGGTAGACGATGCGGCTGGCACGCTCGGCAGTGGAGTGTGCGCTGGCGTGGTTTCCCCAGAGAGCATGGACGCGAGAGCGCATCTTCTCATTCTCGGTGTTGAACTGCTCGTGGAGCTCGGAGGCGCTGACTGAGGCATCGGCACTGTCGAAAGAATCCGTGATGAGCCTGGTGAGCGGAGCCACTATCCAGCGATGGCGGCAGCAGTAAACCAAAAGCATTAGCAGCAGGGCAAGCGCCGTGACGCAGAGGAAACCGAGGGGGAGGCTGCCAAAGACAGAGCCCAGGACGTAGCCCAAGGCTATGAATAGGAGCAAGAGAACCATTCCGCCAATGACAATAAGCACAAAAGCTATCGCGATGGTGGAGAGAATCTCGCTGGACCGCTCGGTAAGCTGCCTGCGCACATACCTCTTGTAGAGACTGGCTAAATTGCCACTCTCCACAATGAGGTTGTTAATGTTCTCCTGAGTGTCTTGGAAAAGGCGCATGGGGAGGCTTCCTCTTCTTATTCGTTAGCCTCGTTATCCTTCTTCTCGAACTCTTCGGCTATCTCGTCTACCAACTGGCTCATGTCCGCCTTGCTCAGCCGGATGCCACGTTTGCGCAATGCCTCGGCTATGCGGGTGCGCAGGATATCTCCCTTCTCGGGAGCAAAAAGAATGCCGGCTGCCAGACCAATGGCGGCTCCGCCGACGAATGCCAACATGAAATTCAGTGCTTTCATAACAGTCTTGTTTTTAGTTTTACATAAAATTGCCCGGTGACAAAGATAATGCTTTTTCTCGTATACCTTCACACAGTGGGACGGCTTTTTCCGGGGCGGGGCATTTATTTAACGTTTTTTTGTTGCCTTGGGCTTTGTGCGTTGCGCTGTTTTTCCGTATCTTTGCACCATCTATAAAGAGTGTGGAGAAAAGAATTACATTCCAAATAAAGAAGAAAAAAACATGAAGAAGATTTTTGTGATGGGAGCCAGTCTGGCGGTGATGTGTGCCATGACGGCATGCCACAGCAGCGAGAGTGCATACAAAAAGGCTTACGAGAAGGCTCAGGCTGCCCAGACGGCGGAAGAGGCGCAGGCGGCCCAGGTCACGCAGACAGCGGAGGTGGCTGCGGTCGGGCCCACGACAACACAGACTGTGACCCCAACGACGGACTACAGCAACGTGTCGGTGCGCTCGGAGGACGTGTCGCTGGTGAACGGAGCCGGACTGAAGGCGTACAGCGTTGTGGTGGGCTCGTTCGGCATGCTCTCTAACGCGCAGGGGCTGCAGAGCACTTTGCAGGGCAGAGGCTACGGAGCGCAGATAGTGCAGGCGACGGTGAACGGCTCTCCTTTCTACCGAGTGGTGGCCACCACGTTCGACACGAAGGAGGCAGCCGTGCAGAGTCGTGCCAACCTGATGCAGGAGTTCCGCGACGCATGGTTGCTTTACCAGAAGTGATTGATACCAAGGGTGGGCAGGATAATGGCAATAGACTACGGAGTCCGTCGCACGGGAATAGCTGTGACGGACTCCTTGAAGTTAATAGCCAACGGGCTAACCACAGTGGAGACACGGGGGCTGATGGACTTCCTGAAGACATACGTGGAAAAGGAGGATGTGGAACTGATTGTGGTGGGGCTGCCGCGCCAGACTAACGGGCGTGAGAGCGACAACCTGCCGCGTGTGCGCAGTTTCGTGGGGCAGTTGAGGAAGAGCCTGCCCGGAATGCCCGTGGAGTGGTGGGACGAGAGATACACCAGCGTGATGGCGCGCCGCGCTATGCTGGAAAGCGGGATAGGCAAGAAAGCCCGCCAGAACAAGGCGCTGGTGGACGAGATTTCCGCCTGCATAATATTGCAGGGCTATATGGAGGGATTGAGACGATGATACTACCGATTTACATTTACGGACAGCCCGTGCTCAGGCAGACGGCTGCGGACATAGGGCCCGACTACCCTGGCCTGGCGGAGCTGATAGGGAACATGTGGGAGACGCTGGAGCGCAGCGACGGCATAGGGCTGGCGGCGCCGCAGGTGGGGTTGAGCATAAGGCTGGTGGTGATAGACCTGGACGTGATAAGTGAAGACCTGCCAGAGTACAAGGGCTTCAGGAGAGTGTATGTGAATCCCCATATAGAGGAGCTTGACGACACGGAGACCGAAAGCGGCGAGGAGGGATGCCTCTCGCTGCCAGGCATTCACGAGCAGGTGAGGCGGCCCACACGCATAAGGGTGACGTACCAGGACGAGAACTTCGAATCTCACGAGGAGTGGGTGGAGGGCTATCTGGCAAGAGTGATGCAGCACGAGTTTGACCATTTGGACGGACACGTGTTCACAGACCACGTGAGGGGGCTGCGGAGACAACTGGTGAAAAGCAAACTGGCTGACCTGCTGAAAGGCCGCTTCTCGTGCAGCTATAAAGTGAAGGTGGCAAGGCGATGAGACCACGGCTCCGCGTCATCGTGATGGTGTGCCTGATGTTGCCCCTGTGCGTCACGCCAGAGGCGAGGGCGCAGATAAACACAGACCACGTGATGATAATGGGGCGGAACGCTCTCTACTATGAGGACTATGTGCTTAGCATTCAGCGTTTCAACATGGTGATAGCCGCAAAGCCTTTCCTCTCTGAGCCTTACTTCTACCGCGGACTGGCAAAGTTCTACCTCGAGGACTACGCTGGTGCCATAGCCGACTGCTCGAGCGCCATAGAGCGCAATCCCTACACGGAGAATAATTACGTGCTGAGGGGGCTGTGCAGGGTGAATATAGGCAACTTCGAGCAGGCGGAGCAGGACTACCATAAGGCGACGGAGATAAACCCCATGAACAGCACGTGCTGGTACAACAGGGTGCTGTGCCAGATGGAGCTGAAGCGATATGAGGAGGCGGACCGCACGCTGGACACGGTGATACGCCAGTGGCCCAAGGACCCCACAAACTACACGCTGAAGGCGCAGATTTCCTTTGCCGGCGCCGACACGACGAGCGCCATGGAATGGATAGACCGGGCGCTGGAGGTGGACGCCTATAACGGGCAGGCGTGGAGCATGAGGGCACTGGTGACCCTGAACCGCGGTGACTACAAGCAAGGAGAGGAGGAGCTGAACAAGGCCATAGTGCAGTTGCCGCGCAACGCCAACCTTTACATCAACAGGGCGCTGGCACGCTACAGCCAGAACAACTTGCGAGGCGCTATGGCGGACTACGACATGGCGATAGAAATAGAGCCGGGCAACTATCTTGGGCACTTCAACCGCGGACTCTTGCGGGCGCAGGTGGCGGACGATAACCAGGCAATTGAGGACTTCAACTTTGTGCTGGAGCAGGAGCCAGACAACATGATAGCCCTTTACAACAGGGCTCTGCTGCTGGACAACACGGGCGACTACGACGGGGCGATACGCGACATAAGCAAGGTGATAAACGAATATCCTGAGTTTTGGACAGGCTATGAGACACGTGCCGCCATTCGCAGGAAGATAGGCGACGCGTACGGGGCGGAGCGTGACGAGTTCAAGGTGCTGAAAGCGCAGATGGACCGCAGGGCAGGCATATTCAAAAGCACGGCAAAAACCAGGAAGAAGAGCGAGAAAGACCCCAGCAAATATGACAAACTGGTGGTGGAGGACAACAGCGAGCCGGAGAAGAACGAGTACACGAGCGAATATCGCGGCAAGGTGCAGAACAGGGCTGTGGAGCTGATGCCCGAAGACATGTTCTTCCTGACTTATTACAAACGGGACAGCGACGTGGGAAGCTTCATAGCCTACCATAAACTGCTGGAGACACTGAACGCCGGGAAGGCGCTGCCCTACAAGCTGTATCTGAGCAACAACGAGGCAAGCGTGACGGAGGAGCGGGTGAACGCGCACTTCCAAGATATACAGACGGTCACTGAGACGATAGAGCGCTCGCCTAAGCAGGCTACCCCATACCTGAGAAGGGCTCTTGACTACTACCACGTGCGTGACTTCACCGCGGCAATGGCGGATTTGGACGACATGATAGCCCTTGACGCAGCAGGCGCGTTAGCTTATTTCCTGAGGGCGCAGGTGCGCTACGCCCAGTTGCAGGTGGAGCATCCCAACCCGATGATTGACGGTTCGGCTGAGGCTAAGATAGGTTACGCGCAAGTGGAGGCGGACTTTGAGAAAGTGCTGGACTTAGAGCCCGACATGGTGTACGCGTGGTACAATTTAGGCAATCTCCACGTGCTGCTGGGTGAACATGACAAGGCGATAGAAGCCTATACCAGGGCTTTGGAGACTGACCCGAAATTCCCCGACGCTTACTACAACAGAGGTGTGGCGTGGCTGCTCTCGGGGCAGACAGACGAGGGCCTGCGCGACCTCTCGCAAGCTGGCGAGTATGGGTTATATTCCGCCTACAACCTGATAAAGCGTTATTCGGCAGGAACAAAATAGGAGTGAGGGCTTGTTTTTTTCTGTGGCAAGCAGTAACTTTGCAAACTGAAATAAAGAAAAAGACTGGAAACGATGATAAAGATTACTTTTCCCGACAATTCCGCACGCGAATACGAGGCTGGCGTGACGGGCTTGGAGATAGCCGAAAGCATATCGCAGCGCCTGGCGCAGGACGTGCTGGTGTGCAGCGTGGACGGTGAGGCGAGAGAGTTGAACCGCCCCATAGACCATGACGCCAAGGTGGTGCTGCACAAGTGGGACGACGAGGAGGGCAAGCATGCTTTCTGGCACACGAGCGCGCACCTGATGGCGGAGGCGCTGCAGGAGCTCTATCCGGGCATACAGTTCGGCATAGGGCCGGCCATAGAGAACGGCTTCTACTACGACGTGATGCCGCCAGAGGGAGTGGTGATAAGAGAGGGCGACTTTGCCACGATAGAGAAGAAAATGGCTGAACTGGCCGGGAAGAAAGAGCCGCTGGTAAGGGCTGACATAGCCAAAGCCGACGCGCTGAAGTTCTTTGGCGACCACGGGCAGACTTACAAGAACGAGCTGATAAACGACTTGGAGGACGGACACATATCCACCTACACGCAGGGAGCTTTCACCGACCTCTGCCGTGGACCGCACTTGGTGAGCACCGCCCCCATAAAAGCCTGCAAGGTGCTGAGCGTGAGTTCCGCCTACTGGCGCGGCGACGAGAAGCGGCCGATGCTGACACGCCTGTACGGCATAACCTTTCCGAAGCAGAAGATGCTCACGGAGTATCTGACGCTGCTGGAGGAGGCAAAGAAGCGCGACCACCGCAAGATTGGCAAGGAGATGGAACTCTTCATGTTCAGCGAGCGCGTGGGCAAGGGACTGCCCATCTGGTTGCCGAAGGGCACTGCCCTGCGGCTGAGGCTGGAGGATTTCCTGAAGAAGATACAGAAACGCTACGGCTATCAGCAGGTGATAACCCCTCACATCGGAGGCAAGAACCTCTACGTGACAAGCGGGCACTATGCCCATTATGGCAAGGACAGCTTCCAGCCAATACACACGCCAGAGGAGGGAGAGGAGTATATGCTGAAGCCCATGAACTGCCCGCACCACTGCGAGATATATGCCTCGAAGCCGCACAGCTACAAGGACTTGCCTTTCCGCTGCGCCGAGTTTGGCACGGTATACCGCTACGAGCAGAGCGGTGAGCTGCACGGACTTACCCGCGTGCGCTCCTTCACGCAGGACGATGCCCACATTTTCTGCCGCCCCGACCAGGTGAGACAGGAGTTTGAGCGTGTGATGGACATCATACAGATAATATTCGGGGCTTTGGACTTCAAGAACTACGAGGCTCAGATATCGCTGCGCGACCCCAACGACAAGGAGAAATACATAGGCAGCGACGAGGTGTGGGCAGAGGCGGAGAAAGCCATAATAGACGCCTGCGCCGAGAAGGGAATGGCAACCACCACAAAGCTGGGCGAGGCGGCTTTCTATGGGCCAAAGCTCGACTTCATGGTGAAAGACGCGCTTGGCCGTCGCTGGCAGTTGGGCACCATACAGGTGGACTACAACCTGCCCGAGCGCTTCCAGCTGGAATATGTGGGCGAGGACAATGCGAAACACCGCCCGGTGATGATACACCGCGCGCCATTCGGCTCGCTGGAGCGCTTCACCGCCGTGCTGATAGAGCACACGGCAGGGCACTTCCCGCTGTGGCTGGCTCCGGACCAGGTGGCTATACTGCCCGTGAGCGAGAAATTCAACGATTACGCCCAGGAACTGGCGGACTATTACGAGAAGAACGACGTGAGGGCTTACGTGGACAGCCGCAATGAGAAGATAGGGCGCAAGATACGCGACAACGAGCTGAAGCGCGTGCCTTACATGCTGATTGTGGGGGAGAAAGAGGTGAACGACCGCACTGTCAGCTACCGTCAGCAGGGTGGCGGAGAGCAAGGCACAATGAAATTTGAGGAGTTCGCGCAAAAGATTAACGATAAGGTGAGAGAAATGACTGAAAAGTACTAACCGCCTTATAGCGGAATTAGGAACGCGAAAGACAAAAAAATTGGAGCAAGCTCTTGTTTCATGTGCCCATTTGCACTAAATTTGCACTCGCTTTTATAACTTTAAATGAAGAAAGACGACAAGAAACAACAGTATCGCATAAACGAACAAATACGAGTCGCTGAGGTAAGAATAGTAGGAGAGGGAAGCGAATCGGTGGTTGTACCAACTTATAAAGCCATTCAGATGGCTGAAGCCCGTGGGGTGGACCTCGTGGAGATTTCGCCTACTGCCTTTCCTCCCGTGTGCCGGCTGATAGACTATAGCAAGTTCCAGTATCAGCAAAAGAAAAAACGAAAGGAGATAATGGCCAAGCAGGTGAAGGTGGACGTGAAGGAGATACGCTTCGGACCACAGACCGACGACCATGACTATAACTTCAAGCTTAAGCATGCCAAGGGCTTCCTTTCGGAGGGCGACAAGGTGAAAGCCTACGTCTTCTTCAGGGGCAGGAGCATATTGTTCAAGGAGCAAGGCGAGGTTTTGCTCTTGCGCTTTGCCGCTGACCTGGAGGAATACGGACGTGTGGAGTCGATGCCCACGCTGGAGGGCAAGCGCATGACCATGTTCATAACACCGAAGAAAGTGTCCGCCGCCGCACGCAAGGCAGCCGAGGAGGCTATGGCGGCAGCTGACAAGGAGGCTCCCGTGGCAAAACGAATGCAGCAACAGAAGGGACCCAAGGAATACACGGGACCGAAAGTGGAGGGAGAAGACTTTGATGATTGAGACGTAAGAGCAGACAGAGGCAGTGCGTAACGCCCTGGTATATGCGTTGCCACGCCATTTTTAATAAACAATAAAACAAAAAAACATGCCAAAAGTAAAAACTAATTCCGGAGCTAAGAAGAGACTTAAGCTCACCGCTACGGGCAAGGTTAAGCGCCATCACGCTTACCACAGCCACATCCTGACGAAGAAGACCAAGAAGCAGAAGAAGAACCTGCGCAACAGCGCCATCGTTGGCACGACCAACATGAAGCAAGTGCGCGACCTGCTCTGCCTGCGTTGACTCAAAAGCGGTCAGGACTGAGTTTTTAACTAAAGTAATTAACCGAGTTCATAGCAAAGAAAAAGAGCACAACCGCGAGACAAACGTTTACGGAGAAGTGACGCTATTACTCAAAAACAGACAAAAAAACTATGCCAAGATCAGTTAATCATGTAGCATCGCGTGCCAGGAGAAAGAAAATTCTGAAGCGTACCAAGGGGTACTATGGCGCACGCAAAAATGTATGGACCGTTGCAAAGAATGCCTGGGAGAAGGGTCTCCTCTACGCTTATCGCGACCGTCGCAACAAGAAGCGTTCGTTCCGCGCTCTGTGGATTCAGCGCATAAACGCCGCGGCTCGCTTGGAGGGTCTCAACTATTCGCAGTTGATGGGGCTGCTTCACAAGGCTGGAGTGGAGATAAACCGCAAGGTGCTTGCCGACCTGGCGTACAACTATCCCGACGCTTTCAAGGCCGTGGTGACTAAGGTGAAGTAAGAGAAGACACAAACTAAAGCATAAAAGCGAGCGGGCGTGACTGAAAGAAGTCATGCCCGCTCTCTTTATCTAAAAAGCCGCACCGGTGATGTGATGAAACTCCTATCTGTAGGTTTTGAGCGTTCGCATCCTTTTGTAATCCACCGACTCTAAAGGTTCCTCTCACAAGAGAGGTGTGGCCCGCCATTGGGATGCGAAAACATTCTCGGTTTCATTATGTAATTTGATGAGTATCCCAGTCAAACCGATGCGGCTGTTTTCTCATTTCTCTATTACAAATATAGAGATTTTGCCGTTCCCCACAAAATATATTCCAGATTAATTTAGCCTTGTGGTCATTTTTCAGCCCGCATGGGCTGGCTCTGCTGCCGTTTGTCCTGTAGATACTGGGCAAAGATGCGTGCGGCGCACTCCACTTTGGCTGCGCAGGGGCGGGTCTTGTAGTATTGTGCGGTGCGCTCCGAGGCTATGTAGTTGGTGTGTGCCTTGTCGTTTCCGTTTATGCCTAATATCTCGGCACAGATGAGCGAGCCGTTTAGCTCCTTGAATTTGGCGAGCAACTGCTGCACCATACGGTAGCACTCCGACTTCCCCTGCCGGTCCGCTCCCTCGGTCTGCCCGCAGTCTAAGCCCACGAGCATGACTAAGGCTGAAACCGTGCCGCATGTCATGCGCAGGCGTCCCATGCCTCCGCCAAATCCGGCTGCCAGCCGTTTTGCCATAATCTCGTCGAGCCCGTAAAGAGAGGCGAATGCAGCTACCACGCTCTGGCAGCAACCATAGCCCTGCATGAAATTGTCAACAGAAAGGCTGACGCGCTCTTCAAGGTCTTTGTCCATGTATTAAAGGGAAATGTGTTATTGCTTTCCTAAGATGCGGTCCATCACCCAGTTCACACTGGTGGCAGACACGCTGTCGCAGGTGCAGACGGCGCGCCCCTGCAGGTGCTCCACAACGTTCTGTATGAGAGGAAGCTGCACGTGCTCAGGATTAGGCACAGTAATTTCCTGCCTCCCGTCGGCATTGGTCAGCACAATGGGGTCATAGGTAAAGACGGAAAACTCCACCGCTCCCTCAGTGCCCATTATCTCAATG
>JAJPYT010000031.1 GCA_021204845.1 Prevotellaceae bacterium
TCACCGAGCGGTAGCCCTCCTTGCGTATGGTGTTTATCGCCTGCACGCCACACCAGTCGAACTCCACGCTGCTGCCTATGCGGTAAGCTCCGCTGCCCAGCACCACAATGCTGCGCTTGTCGTGGTCGAACTTAATGTCGTGAGCCACAGCCTTGTAGGTGAGATACAGATAATTTGTCTGCGCGGGGTACTCGGCGGCAAGGGTGTCTATCTGCTTCACGAAGGGAGTGATGCCCGCCTGCTTGCGCTTCGCCCTTACCACGAGCACGGCATCCTCTATGTCCATGTCACGCTCCATGCCCAAGGCACGGGCAATCTGGAAGTCGGTGAAGCCGTAGACCTTAGCCTTGCGCAAGAGCGAGTTGTCCACGGTGTTGATGTTGAACTTGCGCAGCTCCTTGTTGATATTGTAGATGTGCAGGAGCTTTTGCAGGAACCACTTGTCAATCTTTGTAAGCTCATGAATCTCGTCGATGGAATACCCTGCAAAGAAGGCTTTCTCTATCACACAGATGCGCTTGTCGGTGGGAGCCTTAAGCTCATTGGCGATGTCGGAAATGGTGAGTTCCTTGTTGCCCACAAAGCCATGCATTCCCTGCCCTATCATGCGGAGACCCTTCTGTATTGCCTCCTCGAAGGTGCAACCTATTGCCATAACCTCGCCCACAGACTTCATGCTGCTGCCCAGTTCCCTGTCCACACCACGGAACTTGCCCAAGTCCCAGCGGGGTATCTTGCAGACAACGTAGTCGAGGGCTGGCTCAAAGAAGGCGCTGGTGGTCTTGGTGACGGAGTTCTTCAGCTCAAACAAGCCGTAGCCCAAACCCAGCTTAGCGGCCACGAAAGCGAGAGGATAGCCCGTAGCCTTGGAGGCAAGGGCGGAACTGCGGGAGAGGCGCGCGTTCACCTCTATCACACGATAGTCCTCGCTCTCTGGGTCGAAGGCGTACTGCACGTTACACTCGCCTATGATGCCTATGTGGCGTATAATCTTGATGGAGAGGGCACGCAGCTTGTGGTAGTCGGTGTTTGAGAGCGTCTGGCTGGGCGCTATTACTATGCTCTCGCCAGTGTGTATGCCTAAGGGGTCGAAGTTTTCCATGTTGCAGACGGTGATGCAATTGTCGTAGCGGTCGCGCACCACCTCGTACTCTATCTCCTTCCAGCCCTTCAGGCTCTTCTCCACAAGCACCTGCGGCGAGAAGGAGAAGGCTTTCTCCGCCACCAGGTTAAGCTCGTCGAGGTCGGAGCAGAAGCCGCTGCCCAAGCCGCCAAGGGCGTATGCCGCACGGATGATTACGGGGTAGCCTAAGTCCTCTGCCGCCTTGCGAGCCTCGTCTATGTTCTCGCAGGCATGGCTTTTTATGGTCTTTACATCTATCTCGCTCAGGCGCTCCACGAAGAGTTCCCTGTCCTCTGTGTCGATAATTGCCTGCACGGGTGTGCCCAACACCTGAACGCCATACTTCTCAAGCACACCGCTCTTGTACAGCTCCACACCACAATTGAGCGCCGTCTGCCCGCCAAAGGAGAGCAGGATGCCCTGCGGCCGCTCCTTCTCTATGACACGCTCCACGAAGTAAGGCATCACGGGCAGGAAATATATCTGGTCAGCCACACCGTCGGAAGTCTGCACGGTAGCTATGTTGGGGTTGATGAGGACGGTCTCAACCCCCTCCTCTTTCAGAGCCTTAAGGGCTTGCGAGCCGGAATAGTCGAACTCGCCAGCCTCGCCTATCTTCAGTGCGCCCGAACCGAGCAGCAATACTTTCTTTATATCGTTGTTCATCATAGTGGTAACTGCTTTTTATTGTTTCAGGGTATCAATGAACTTGTCGAACAGGAACTCCGTGTCCACTGGACCAGCGCAGGCTTCGGGGTGGAACTGAGCCGAGAACCACGGTTTCTCCTTGTGGCGGATGCCCTCGTTGCTGCCGTCGTTCATGTTCACGAAGAGCGGCTCCCAGCCCTCGCGCAGAGTGGTGGTGTCCACAGCGTAACCGTGGTTCTGCGTGGTTATGTAGCACTTGTCTGTGCCCACCTGCCTCACGGGTTGGTTGTGGCTGCGGTGTCCGTATTTAAGCTTGTATATGGTGGCTCCAGCCGCCTTGGCGAGCAGCTGGTTGCCCATGCATATCCCCATGCAGGGGCGCACCTTGGGATTGGCAAGAAAGGTCTCTATGTTCTTCACCGTGGCGGCGCATGTGTCGGGGTCGCCAGGTCCGTTGGCAAGGAATAGAGCGTCGAAGTCGAGGGAGTTGAAGTTATAGTCCCAAGGCACACGCACCACCTCCACACCACGGCGCAAGAGGCAGCGTATGATGTTGTTCTTCACGCCACAGTCCACCAGCACCACCTTCTTGCCTATCGGCTCACCAAGAGGCTGATAAGTGACTATGTCGGAGCAGGAGACCTGCGAGACGAAGTTCACTCCCTCGTATTTTGCCACTGGGGGCTCGCTGTTGTCGGTAACGATAGCTCCCATCATCACTCCGTGCTCGCGCAATATCTTGGTCAGCTGGCGGGTGTCTATGCCTGTTATGCCTGGAATGTGCTCCCGCCTCATCCAGTCGGCGAGGCTCTCATGGGCGTTCCAGTGGCTGTATTCCTCGCTGTAGTCGCCCACCACTATGCCGCGCACGTATATCTTGTCGCTCTCCATGAAAGTGGCGAGTCCGTTACTCTCCACGGAGAAGGGTGGCACACCGTAGTTGCCTATCAGGGGATAGGTAAGCACCATTATCTGGCCCGCATAGGAGGGGTCGGTCATACTTTCGGGATAGCCAGTCATGGCAGTGTTGAAAACCACCTCGCCAGCCACCGAGCCCTCGTAGCCGAAGTTCTGGCCGGCAAACTCCGTGCCGTCTTGTAATCTTAATATCGCTTTCTTCATTGGTACACTATTTTAGCGTCGCTGACGGGTTCCCGCGCCGGGCAGCTGCTGCGTCTCCGCCTGCCCCGCGCCGCAGTACCGTTCGTAGTAATTCACAAATGCCCTGTTCAGCATGCGCAGGCCTCCCTTTGTGGGATAGTCGCCGCTGAAATACCAGTCGCCCTTGAAGTCGGGGCAGGCGCGATGCAGCCCCTCCAGGCTCTGGTATACTATCTCTATCGGGGTAGTCACGCCGCTGGGGCGCAACATCTCCACCATTTTCGTGCTTATGTCCTCGTCGGTGAAAGGCTCGTAGATGGCTTTCACGTGGTTCTCCGTCAGTTCCTGCACCTTGGTGGCGAGGGCTTGCTTGCACTGGGCGTAAACGTCGTCTATAATGTGCGTCAGCCCCTTGTCGTGTAGCAGCTCTATAGCCGCGCGGAAAGCGATGAACTCCTCCATGCTTGCCATGTCTATGCCGTAGTAGTCGGGATAGCGCACCTGCGGGCTGCTGCTCACTATCACTATCTTCTTCGGGTGCAAGCGGTCGAGAATGCGTATTATACTCTCTTTCAATGTGGTGCCTCGCACTATGCTGTCGTCTATGATTACGAGGTTGTCCACGTAGGGTTCCAGACTGCCATAGGTGATGTCATACACGTGGGTGGCGAGGTCGTTGCGGCTGTTTCCCTCGGTTATGAAGGTACGCAGCTTTATGTCCTTCAGCGCCACCTTCTCGCTGCGCACGTACTCTCCGCCTATTATTTGCTTTATCTCCTCCAGCGTAGGCCTGTGGTCCTCTATCAGTTCATACATCCGCTTCACCTTCTGGCGGTTCATCTGCTTCTTAAAGCCCGTGAGCATACCATAGAAAGCCACCTCCGCCGTGTTTGGGATAAAGGAGAAAACCGTGTGCATTATGTCGCCGCCCACCGACTCGGTTATCCTTTCGGTAAGTTGCTCGCCAAGGGCCTTGCGTTCCTTGTATATGTCTCGGTCGCTGCCACGGCTGAAGTAAATGCGCTCGAAGCAGCAGGCTCTGCGCTCGTAGGGTTTTATTATCTGTGCGAAGCTTACCTCGCCGCTCTTTCTCACGCTCAGCGACTGTCCTGGCTGTAGCTCCTGTATCTGGTCGGTCTCAAGGTCGAAGACAGTCTGAATCACTGGCCTCTCGCTCGCCACCACCACCACCTCGTCGTCGCGGTACCAGAAGGCTGGTCTTATGCCCCAGGGGTCACGCATGGCGAACATCTCGCCGCTGCCCGTCATGCCGCACACCACATAGCCGCCGTCCCACAGCGGGGCGCTCGTGCGCAACACGTTGTTCACCTCTATGTTCTTCTCTATGAAGCGAGTGATTTCCATTCCCTGTAAATTGCGCTGGCGGGCGATGTTGTAGAGGCGCTCGCTCTCGCGGTCGAGGCGGTGACCCACCTGCTCCAGCATTATGTAGGTATCGGCGTAGATGCGCGGGTGCTGCCCCTTGGAGGTTATTTCGGCGAACACCTCGTCCATGTTCGTCAGGTTGAAGTTGCCGCACAGGCAGAGGTTCTTCGCCCTCCAGTTGTTGCGCCTCATGAAGGGATGCACATAAGAAAGGCCACTCTTGCCAGTTGTGGAATAGCGAAGGTGACCCATATAAATCTCTCCTGCGAAGGGCAGGGAATGTTTTGCGAAGGTGGCGTCGCGCAGGCGCTCTTTTGGCAGGTCGCGGTATCGGTGCTGCACGTTCTGGAATATCTCGCGTATGGCATCGCCGCCCAAGGCTCTCTCACGGAACATATACTCCTCTCCCGCATGAGCTTCCATCTTCACGCAGGCCATGCCAGCACCCTCTTGACCACGATTGTGCTGTTTTTCCATCAGGAGGTAGAGCTTGTTCAGCCCATACATCCAAGTCCCGTACTTCTGCTGATAATACTCAAGCGGCCTGAGCAAGCGAATCATCGCAACGCCGCACTCGTGTTTCAGTTGTTCCATTGCACAATCCTGCCAGTCTTTTGGACTACAAAGATAGTAATTTTACTTCTATTTAGCCATATCGCATGCCCAAACTTTTTCGGGAAAACTTGCCCCGCCTCCCCCTTTAGGGAAACAAAAGAGAGGCGCACCGCTGTGGGGCACGCCTCTCCGTCTTATGTAAGTCAGTGGCTATCTGTTATTTCACTACCACCTTCACGCCATTTACTATGTATATGCCGCGCGCCAGCGAGCGAACCGAGTGCAGGTTGCCTTTGCCTATAAACTTGCCGTCTATGCTGTATATATTGCCGTTCTCCTTTGAAACTGTGGCAATTGCCTGATCCACACTGTCGAATGCCTCGTCGCTGATTACTATGGTGAGGTCGTCGGTGCTCTCCAGACCAGTGAGGTAAGCCGTGTTAGCTTCCAAGTATTGCAAGCCGTTGGTTATTACCCAGAAGCCATTGTCCTGTGCGAGGGCGTTGCCTGGTCCCACGTTAGAGTCATAGTAATTGCCCACCAGAGAGCCCGATGTGAGCGGCTCGCTCGCCACCTCGGTGCCAAGGGTAAAGGCTACCATCTCCTCGTCCTGCGTCTCGTCGTAGTCTTCGGGTATGCCATCCATGTAAATGAATGGCTCACCAGCCTGAGCCGTGTTGCCGTCAAGTTTTGAGAGGGTCACCGTGGTGCCTTCCACCTCAGCTCCATACATATCACCGTCCACGGCAGTAACAGGCACGGGATAGCAGAATGTGTAAACCTTGCCTATCACGGCGCTCATGTTGAACTTCGCCTCATAGTCATCTGGTATTGTCTCGTCGATATCTTCAATATAAAACGCTCCGTCGCCTCCTGCATAGTGACTGGTCCAGGTTATAAGGCGTGCCTGATTGTACCAGCCGTAAAGATATAAGTGGCTGACTCCCTCCACCGTCTCGGCTGCGAAGATACTTTCGCCATAACCCTGCGGAGTGATTACGAACAAGGAGGGATGGGGGCTAAGCACCACATCCTCGTATTCGGTGCCAGTTGACTTGAGGAACAGGCCAGTAGCCTTGTTCTGAATCATATAGGCAGAGTCGCCGACATTTATGAAGCGGAACTTCGCAAAGTCCTCATATTGCATATCTTCCTTTGCCTGGAAGTAGAGGTTGTGGTTCAGGAATGGCTCCTCAGCGTCGCCGCTGGTCAGCGACTCCATGGAATAAACTCCATCGGCATCGCTGGTAATTTCGCAGACACTGATGTATTTGCCGTTCATAGCGGGATATTCATCAGTTCCGCTTCCGTAGTTGCTCCACCCATGCTCCGTGGCTTCTTCCTCGGTAGAGTGGCGAATCTCATACCACTTGTTCGGCTGAACTTTTATTGCCGCATCGTTAAGGGCTTCTATCTGGCTTTCCAGGGTCTCAATATAGTTAGCTGTCTCCTCCACCGTGTAAACTCCAGCCGCGTCGTAGGCAGTCGCGTTTTCCACTGTCACTTTAATTTCGTCGGCAGGGCTTGTGCTGGTCCACCAGCCGGGGTTAGTGCCTATAACCACGCCATTTGCCAGGTCTGTCGCGGTGCTCAAGAGCGAGCGCATCTCTGTCGGGTCAACATAAACTGCAAGGAAGGCGTCGTATGCCGCCACCAGAGCGTTGTAGGTTTCTTCCGTTATGTTCTCGCCCTCTGCCAATGCAAGGGTAAGCTGTGACTCCAGTTCGCTGTAAATATCTCCCATTGCCACTGCCTGGCTTGTCGCGCTTCCGCCGTCGTAAGCTATCTCCATCATAGCAGTGGCATCGTAATTTATCTGTATTGTTGAGATATATCGGTTAAACTGGTCGTAGTCGAACGAGTCAATTATTGCCTGCGCGTCCTCGTCGCTCACGGGCACCAGCTTCCATTCCGCTCCGTTATCGTAGATGCTGTACCAACCGAAAACCCATCCGCTCGTGCCAGAGCCAGAACTCGTGCTTGAAGCCCAGAAGAAAGTGTCGCCATCAGCGTCTGCGGTGCTTTGGCGAATCTTCACCAAATACTCCCCGTCGCTATTGGTCTCCAAGTAGTCGAAATCCACAAGCACGTCGCTTTCCTCCGACATGGTAATCTTATTATAGAAGTTGATATCGTTGAATGTGGAGTTGTTGGTCAAATTGCGCACATCGTAGTCTGTGCCGCCCTTATTGGTAAGTTTCCACAGAAAGTAAGCGTTTGCCTGACAGTCACCCCATGCAGCATAACATGTGTTTGTGCTATCAGTATATGCCCACATGGCAGCATCCACGCTTGTAAAATCATATCCGCCTAACTTTATGTAATAATAACCGTCGTCTGGTGTCACTTGTGCCTTATAGCTGTCCATTACCGCCTGATAAGTGCTCTCCATGTCTTCCTTCCACTTGGTGAGCTGCTCCACGGTGAGAGCGTCGGTATCCTCGCTGTCACAAGCCGCCGCGGCAGCCACAGCCGCCTCGAAGGCAGCCACCTCATCTACACCATAAG
>JAJPYT010000034.1 GCA_021204845.1 Prevotellaceae bacterium
CGACCTCTGCCCAGTGGATTACTTGGCTTATATGCTGAAGTATGACACCATGCATGGCGCTTTCCAGGGCACCATCGACTGTGACATGGAGAAGAGCGAGCTGATAGTAAACGGCAAGCACATCCGCGTGACCGCAGAACGCAACCCCGAGGACCTGAAGTGGGATGCTGTAGGTGCTGAGTATGTTGTTGAGTCAACAGGTTTGTTCCTGACCCAGGAGAAGGCTGCCGCCCACATCAAGGCTGGTGCCAAGTATGTGGTTATGAGCGCCCCCTCGAAGGATTCCACTCCAATGTTCGTTTGCGGTGTTAACTTCGACAAGTACGTGAAGGGCACGCAGTTCGTTTCAAACGCTTCCTGCACCACCAACTGTCTGGCTCCTATAGCTAAGGTGTTGAATGACAAATTCGGTATCGCAGACGGCTTGATGACCACCGTTCACTCCACCACAGCCACGCAGAAGACCGTTGATGGCCCGTCGATGAAGGACTGGCGCGGCGGACGTGCCGCAAGCGGCAACATCATCCCCAGCTCCACTGGCGCCGCAAAGGCAGTGGGCAAGGTGATTCCCGAACTGAACGGCAAACTGACTGGTATGTCGATGCGCGTTCCTACTCTTGACGTTTCTGTTGTCGACCTGACTTGCAACCTGAAGAAGCCTGCCACTTACGCTGAGATCTGCGCCGCGATGAAGGAAGCCTCTGAGGGCGAGCTGAAGGGAATTCTGGGTTACACCGAGGACGCTGTCGTTTCAAGCGACTTCCTGGGCTGCACGCTGACTTCCATTTTCGACGCCAAGGCCGGTATAGCTCTGACCGACACATTCGTTAAGGTCATCAGCTGGTACGACAACGAGATCGGCTACTCCAACAAGGTGCTGGAGCTGATTGCACACATGAAGAAGGTGAACGGCTAAAAAGAGCTGCTCCTTTTGGAGATAAAACCGCCTGGGACTTTGCCAGGCGGTTTTTTTTCGCTACATTTGCCTCACGATGAAGTATGATCTTATAACCATTCTCGGGCCCACGGCATGCGGCAAGACAGCTCTGGCGGCGAGGCTTGCCCTGCGGATGGGTGGCGAAGTCATAAGCGCCGACAGCAGGATGGTGTATAGAGGCATGGACATTGGCACGGGCAAGGACATGGAAGATTACGTGGTGGACGGGCAGGAGGTGGCACATCATCTCATAGACATTGCCGACGCGGGCTACCGATTCAACGTCTACGAGTTTCAGTGCGCCTTCCAGAACGCATACATGGATATTGTGGAGCGTGGGCGTGTCCCCATAATGTGTGGGGGCACTGGTCTGTACATTGAGGCTGTGCTTAAGAGCTATGGGCTGGGACCCGTGCGTTTCCCGGTGAGGCGAAGCCTTACAATAGGTCTGGTAACCGACCGGGAAAAGAGGCGTGAGAGAATCACCCACAGGCTGAAAGCGAGGCTGGCGGCAGGCATGATAGACGAGGTGAGGGAGCTGCTTACAAAACTGCCTGCTGAAAGGCTGATACGCTATGGACTTGAATACAAGTATGTTACGCTCTACTGTACGGGTAAACTCACCTATGAGGAGATGTTTTCCAGGCTGGAAATAGCCATCCACCAGTTCGCCAAAAGGCAAATGACGTGGTTCAGGGGAATGGAGCAAAGGCGAGGCGTGCCCATCCACTGGCTGGATGCCGAGAGAAGTCAGGAAGAGAACTTAAGCGAGATAATGCGACTATGGACCGCTGGGGAATAATATACAGCCCGAAATCGGGCGTGAGGCACACGCACCGCCGGTGGGAAGAGATAAGGCGCTGCCTTAACGAGAAGGCGGTTGACTACGACTTCGTGCAGAGCGAGGGCAGCGGCTCTGAAAGGCGGCTGGCTGGAATGCTTGCGCAGAATGGCTACACCACCATAGTGCTGGTGGGCGGCGACATGTCACTGTACCATGCTGTGAACGGAATAGCCGAGGCGGCTCCCGCCCTGCTGCGCACGGTGCGCATTGGTGTCATACCCAACGGACACGTTAACGGTTTCGCCTCCTTTTGGGGTTTGCAGGAGGATAATCCCCGACAGGCGGTTGAGGCTCTGCTCCGCGGCAGGGTAAGGAAGGTAGACCTTGGCGTGCTGGAGGAGGGGGGCAGAGAGCATTATTTTCTTAACTGCGTGAATATAGGGCTGGTGGCGAACATAGCCGACATAAAGCACAAGACGTTCCGCTTCTGGGGGCTCTCTGGGCTGAGTTATCTGAGTAGTATGGTATGGCTGCTGTTCCAGCGGATGGAGACGAAGATGAGCCTCACGGTTAACCACGATAGGATAGAGGAGAAGTTGATGACGGTATGTATTGGCAACTGCCAGGGTTATGGGCAGACACCCAATGCCGTGCCCTACAACGGAATGCTTGATGTGTCCGTGATTTCCTGCCCGCCTGTGAGTCAGTTGTTTGTGGGAATGTCACTCTTGCAGAGCAGACGTTTTCTGGCATTCCGCAATGTGCGCCCTTACCGAACGGGGCAAAGCGTAAAAATTGACGACGTAGGCAACTCTAAGATAAGTGTCGATGGTTTCGTAATGGCTGATTTCCAGACACCTATGAGCGTAAGCGTGCGAAAAGAACAGGTGAGTTTCATTATCCCAGCATAGAGATACGCTGCAACTCCTTCTCGTTTATCAGTTTTATCCTGCGCCCATCTATGGCTATGAGCTTGTCGTTGGAGAATGCGCTTAGCGTGCGTATGGCGTTGCTGGTGGTCATGTTCGAGAGGTTGGCCAGGTCTTCTCGACTCATGTGTATGCTGAGGGTGCAGCCGTCTTCCTCCAGCCCGTAACTGTCTTTCAGGAAGATGAGAGCCTCCGCCAGCCGTCCGTTTATGTGCTTCTGCGTCAGGCTCACCGTGCGCTCATCAGCTTTGCCCAATGCTTCCGCCAGTTGCTGTATGAAGAACCATGCCAGCTGGTTGTTCTTCTGTATTAGGGAGACCAGATAGGGCAGGGGGAGGTGTGCTATTACCGAACTTTCCAGCGTGGCGGCGGATGAGATGCAGTGCTGCCTTGTGATGAAGGGGCGGTAACCGAAATACTCCACTGGCTTTATCAGCCTTATTGTCTGGCATCTGCCACCCACTCCGAGCTTGAATATCTTCACCTTGCCCGTGAGAAGGCAAAAAATTTGGTCTGGTATCTGCCCTTCGTTATATATGGTCTTGTTTTTGTCGTAAGTCTCTATGCTGATGACGTGTTCCAGCTGTTCTTGCTCCTCTTCGGTGAGGCAGTCGAACAGGTCACTCATGCTGCTCCGTAGATAGAATTGTTTTTGCTGCATAGCGTCAGTAGAAAGCGCCTTTCGGGTCACAAAATTATCAAAAAATAGACATTGTTCAAAGGAAACGCACAAATTTTCATCGAAGGCTTTGCCTAAAGGATATTTTTTCGTACTTTTGGGATGAGGATTATAAACTTTAAATCGACAGCTATGAGTTATTTACGCTTTGACAAAACTCTGATGACCAATCTGGAGGAATCGTTGCCAAAGGAGATTCTGCGCTCTAACCGGTCAGGCGGATATTCGTGTACCACGTTAGTGGACTGTAACACAAGGAAGTATCACGGCCTACTCGTTGTGCCCATACCTGAACTCGACGATGAGAACCACGTGTTGCTCTCCTCGCTCGATGCCACGGTTATACAGCACGGAGCTGAATTTAATTTGGGCTTGCACCAGTACCAGGGAGGCTCTTTCTCGCCCCGTGGCCACAAGTACATCCGCGATTTCGACAGTTTGAAGGTGCCCACGACAACTTATCGTGTGGGCGGTGTGATTCTTAAACGTGAACAGGTGTTGCAGCATTTCGAGAACAGGCTCATCATACGCTACACGCTGGTGGATGCCCATTCCGAGACCACTCTGCGCCTTAAGCCCTTCCTCGCCTTCCGCAGCGTGAGGGAGTTCACTCACGAGAATGGCTATGCCAATCGCAGCTACCAGGAGGTGGAGAACGGCATCAAGACCTCCATGTATCCAGGCTATCCCGAGCTTTACATGCAGGTGGACAAGCCCAACCGCTTTGTCTATCAGCCCGACTGGTACCGCAATCTTGAGTATACCAAGGAGCAGGAGCGCGGCTATGCCGGCAATGAGGACCTCTATGTTCCAGGCTACTTCGAGTTCAACATCAAGAAGGGCGAGAGTGTCATCTTCAGTGCTGGTCTCTCCGAGATTGAGACAAAGACCTTGGCTGAGCTGGCTGAGTTCGAGGTAAACGTCCGCACTCCGCGCGACAATTTCTACAACAACCTTGTGAACAGCGCCCACCAGTTCTTCGTTTACCGTGATGGTGAGGTCTATTTGCTGGCAGGTTATCCTTGGTTCAAGTCACGTGCCCGCGACCTCTTTGTAGCCCTGCCGGGCCTCACGCTCACCAACAACGAGGTGCAGAAGTACGAGGCGGTGATGAAGACAGCGGAGAAAGCCATACGCAATTTCATGGCTGGTGAGCCGCTCGGCGTTTCCATCTATGAGATGGACCAGCCCGATGTGCTACTTTGGGCAGTCTGGTGCATACAGCAATATGGCAAGCTCACCAACGCCAAGGAGTGTGTGGAGAAGTACGGCTTCCTTGTCAAGGACATAATGGAATGGATAATGGCAGGCAAGCATCCAGGTCTCACCGTTCATGAGAACGGTTTGCTCTACGCCCCAGGCGGTTACGAGAAGGCTATCACCTGGATGAACAGCACCAGCTACGGCAACCCCATTGTCCCCAGGTCAGGCTTCATTGTCGAGTTCAACGCCCTTTGGTACAACAACCTCAAGTTCGGAGCCGAGCTAACGCGTCAGGTGGGTGAGCAGGGGCTGTCCGATATGTTGGAGGCCATGGCGGCAAAGGCAAAGGAGAGCTTCGTGGATACCTTCCTTAATGAGTATGGCTATCTGCTTGATTTCGTCGACGGTAAGCGCATGTCGTGGGAGGTGCGTCCGAACATGGTGTTCGCTTGCGCATTCGACTATAGTCCTCTCGACGCTTCCCAGAAGAAGAGCGTGCTTGACTTCTGCACCAAGGAGCTGCTCACGCCCAAGGGGCTGCGTTCCCTCAGTCCGAAGAGCGGAGCATACAACCCCATGTATGTGGGTCCGCAGAGCCAGCGTGACTTCGCTTACCATCAGGGCACGGCCTGGCCGTGGCTTGCAGGTTTCTACATGGAGGCCTATCTGCGTGTCTTCGGCCGCAGCCGCGTAAGCTTTGTCGAGCGCCAGTTGGTGGGCTATGAGGAGGAGCTCTTCTATCATTGCATAGGCACTATACCAGAACTCTTCGATGGCAATCCTCCCTTCCACGGTCGTGGAGCCATATCTTTTGCCATGAATGTGGCGGAGATTATGCGTGTGGTTAAGTTATTGGACAAGTATAACGAATATTAATAAAGAGGAGGACTACTATATGAAAGTTTTAATGTTCGGATGGGAGTTCCCTCCAAAGATTTATGGCGGACTTGCGGTCGCCTCTTACGGAATCACCAAGGGTCTCAGCGAGCAAGGTGATGTGCAGACCACCTTCTGTCTGCCCAAGCCCACTGGCGAGGAGGAGCGGCACATCAATATCATAAACATGGGTCAGGTGCCCGTGGCATGGCGTGATGTCAATTACGACAATATCCGCTCCCGCTTCGTGGGTCACACCGTGGATGACTATTTCCGCTTCCGTGACCACATCTATGCCGATTTCAATTATCTGCAAGGTCTCGATGACCTCGGCTGCATTCAGTTCGCCGGGGGCTACCCAGGCAACCTGCACGAGGAGATAAACAACTTCAGCATCATTGCCGGTGTGCTGGCCCGCAGCGAGCAGTTCGACCTTATCCATGCCCACGACTGGCTCACCTATCCTGCCGGAGTGCATGCCAAGCTGGTGAGTGGCAAACCACTTTGCATCCACGTCCATGCCACCGACTTCGACCGTTCGCGCGGCAAGGTGAACCCGACGGTTTACAGCATAGAGAAGAATGGCATGGACCATGCCGACTGCATAATGTGCGTTAGCGAGCTCACGCGGCAGACTGTCATAAACCAGTATCATCAGGATCCCCGCAAGTGCGTCGCAATGCACAATGCCGTTTATCCTCTCAACGAGGAGTACCGCGCCATTGAGCCCCACAAGAATCCCAAGGAGAAGGTGGTCACCTATCTCGGCCGCATAACCATGCAGAAAGGACCGGAATACTTCATAGAGGCGGCAAAGCGAGTCCTTACCCGCACGCACAACATCCGCTTCTGCTTTGCCGGCAGTGGCGACATGATGAACGCCATGATAGAGCTCGCGGCAGCCTACGGCATTGCCGACCGTTGCCACTTCCCTGGCTTCCAGCGCGGCAAGCAGGTGTACGAGTGCTACAAAAACTCCGATGTCTTCGTCATGCCCTCCGTCAGTGAGCCTTTCGGCATAGCGCCCCTCGAGGCCATGCAGTGCGGCTGTCCCAGCATCATCTCCAAGCAGTCTGGTTGCGGGGAAATCCTCAGCAACGTCATCAAGGTTGACTACTGGGATGTCGACGCCATGTCCGACGCCATCTACTCCATCTGCTCTTACGACTCCCTGCACAAGTACCTTGCCGAGGAGGGTCTGAAGGAAGTGGACGGCATCACCTGGGAAAAGGTGGGACTTCGCATACGCGAGTGCTATAATCAACTGGTGCGCCGTGGATATTTCAACAACGACGAATACCTGAGTGCAGTGAAAAACATTAAATAACCGAGAATAAAGCAGTAAAGAATCATGAAAACAATTTGTTTATATTTCGAGATACATCAGCCTGTGCGCCTGAAGCGTTACCGCTTCTTCGAGATAGGTACGGATCATTACTATTACGATGATTTCGAGAACGAGCGCGCCATCACTGAGACCGCTCAGAAGAGTTACATACCCACGCTCAACACCCTGCTTGAGATGGCAAAGGAGAACGCCGGCTACTTCAAGGTCGCATTCTCCCTCTCAGGTGTCGCCATGGAGCTGTTGGAGACCTATGCGCCCGAGGTTATAGAACTGCTACAGCAACTCAACGAGACAGGCTGTGTGGAGTTCCTCGCCGAGCCCTACAGCCACGGTCTCAGCTCGCTTGCCAATGAGGAGGTGTTCATCGAGGAGACAAAGCGCCAGTCTAAGAAAATCAGGCAAGTCTTTGGCCATACTCCCAAAGTGTTGCGCAACTCCAGTCTTATCTACAACGACGAGATTGGCGCGCTTGCGGGTCAGATGGGCTTCAAGGGCATGATAGCCGAGGGAGCCAAGCACATTCTGGGCTGGAAGAGCCCCCACTATGTCTACAGTTGCGCCCATGACCCCAGTGTCAAGCTCCTCCTGCGCGACTACAACCTCAGCGACGACATCTCGCTGCGCTTCAACGACAGCAACTGGAACGAATACCCCCTCTTCGCCGACCGCTATATCGGCAAGATAGCCAGCCTGCCCGAGGATGAGCAGGTCATCAACATCTTCATGGAACTTTGCGCCATAGGCATCTTCCAGCCGCTGAGCAGCAACATTCTCGACTTCCTGAAGGCTCTCCCCACACAGGCAAAGGCGCAGAACGTCGTCTTCGCTACTCCCTCGGAGATTATCGACAAGTCGAAGCCAGTGGACATCATGGAGGTGATACATCCTGTCAGTTGGAACGACGAGGAGCGCGACACCAGCTGCTGGCTCGGCAACGGCATGCAGCGTGAGGCGTTCCACAAGCTCTACCAGGAGGCGGGCCGCATTCTCGCCTGCAAGGACCGCCGCATCAAGCAAGACTGGGACCGCATCCAGGCTTCCAACAACTTCCGCTTCATGACCACTAAGCCAGCCAGCGTCACCATGTTCCGCAGCTTCTACGACAGCCCTTACGACGCTTTCACCAATTACATGAACATACTTGGCGACTTCATCAAACGGGTGCAGAACCTCTTCCCCATAGAGGTGGAGAACGACGAGCTCAACGCCCTCTACACTACCATCCACAACCAGGGGCAGGAGATAGCCGTTAAGGACAGCGAAATCAGCCGTCTGAAGGCACGCCTCGAGAAGTACGAGCCAGCAGCCCCCGCTGCCGAGCCACAGCCTGCCGCTGCCGCCAAGGCGGAGCCGGAGACAAAGCATCGTGGCCGCAAGCCGAAGGCAGCTGAGGCTGACAGCACCCCCAAAGCCACTGCCAAGAAGGCTACCCCTAAGAAGAAATAGTGCGAAGACTATAGCACTTGACCTCCCCGTAGGCATGAGCCTTCACGGGGAGGTTTTTTTCGCATTATGTGTGAGGTGGTGGCGCTAAGGACGATGCCAAGCAGGGGTCAGCGAAGCTAATTGAAACGGTGCAATCCTCAGCGAAGCTAATCCCTCCATATATCCGTCTATATAATATGCAGCCTTAGTCTTGGCTATGTGGAAGTTAAGTCGCAACAGGAGTTTTCTTTTCAAAAACCACGACAAGAAGTTAACTTGCTAAATCCCTATATATGTATGATAGCAAGTAACTTTTTAGAGACTTCCTCATTCATGAATGTCATGAGGAACTATTATTACTAACTATTATATCAAGTGTGAATGATACTAACTTTTGCAACCTGTGAGAAGAAGTTGCTATCTAATGTGCATATAGGGAATTTAGCAAGTTAACTTCTTGTCATGGATTTTCAACTGTTTGGTTATTAGTCTTCAAGCCATGCCACAGTGAAAGTAGCCCCAAGCTACCTGTTCCTCTCCTGAATCACTGCAACAACGTGCCATGCTCACCGCACTGACGCGTGTGAATCGGTGCGGTGACACGGCTTAGTTCGTGCGGTGACGTTGTGCACCGAAGGCGCTCTAAGCGGCTTCGCTTTACCATGAGAACTCACTTAAGCAAGCTCTCGATAACGCGAGTAGGGAGGTCGGGCAGAATACTGGCGAGATGAGAGAGAATGCGCTCCCGTGACTGCCTGGGGGAGCGGGGAGCGCTGCAGGCGTGGTGACCGAAGAGGGATTCGGGAGTGGTGAGAAGAGCCAAGCCCCAACCGTATTCGCGCCCGTGCTTGTCGGTAGGGTGCACGAAATCCTCGGTGACTATGTATGTCGCCATTTGGAGCTGGGCTATGAAGGAGTCGAATCTGCCCCTCATCTTGGGACCTGTGAGACCGCAGGCGGAGCGCAAATCACGGGTGATGAGGCTGCCATGGGCGCGGAGGGTGAAAAGTATGCTCTCCTCTATGCTGCTCTCGGCAGGGCGGGGGAAGACAGCGCGTCGCAGCTGGCAGAAATCGGGCCACCAGCCGCGGCTGATGAAACAGGCTTTGCGGCGGAGAAATTTGCCGTAGGCGCAACCGCTCTCGCGCAATATCTGGCTTTTCCATTCCCAGAGAGGCCAGTCCATGCCGCCGTCGGGTGAGGGTGAATAGCGGCACTCGGGGCTTACAGCCTCTTCTGCCGACCAGCCAGGTATGCCTATGGGCAGCAGAGGCAAGAAGCCCACCTCGTTGATGTAATCTATAAGTGCGGGGCAAGAATCTATGCTATTGTGTCTCATCGTATCGCCTTTTAGTTAAATACAGACTGATAAAATACGCATTTTTGCGCTATAGAGTAATGAAAGTCGCCATATTTGTGTCCCACCCATGGTAAAAAGTGGCGGTTCTTGAATTCATACACCAACGGCTGACAATAAGCTGAACTCCAGTGCGCGCAATAGCCGATGACAATATATGACCTACGAAATGCATTCCCTGCTCATATGACTTTAGCGAGGTCCTAAGAACTTTTTGCCATTTAGGTGAATCATGTGGTCTGGCATATCAGCTATCCAGACTTCTGTTTCCCAGGCTAATTGCTTGGAGAATCTCGTATAGGTCTTAAAATCGAGAAATGCAGTCACATATATTTTCCCTGCTGTAACCTTTTCTGTCATAGAGGTTATTTCCAATATACGTTTAGGGTCTATTGGACCCACTGATGTTACCGCTTCTATAAAATAGAGCCAGTTTCTGTCTTCTCGGTATAGAACGACATCTGGCATTTTATCGTGTAATGTGATTTCGAAGCCAAGGGAATGGAGGCAGTCAGTGTTTTTAATCATGTCCTTCTGAATGGTGTCACCAACATATAGACATTCCGAATTGGGAGCGAATCTGGGTGCGAACTCTTCGATTATCGCTTTCTGTAGTTGATTATGCTTGCCTGGACTGAATGTGAAGTCTTTATCGTTTATTTTTACTGGCATCTTTTGCATTTGCTTTTTTGAAGCATATAAATTACGCAAAGTCTCATGCTTCCGGAGAAAATCATTCAATGATTTGTTGCCTTTGTCTATCCACTTATCTTCGTCTTTTTTTATTGCTCGGATGACAGTTAAAAACTCGCAAGTGATACGATATCGATAATTGGGGCTATTGGTTGACAATCCGTTATCCTCCACCAAAGCTCCTGTCCTGAATGGGTGTAGAGCTTGTTTTCGGAAAGTTTCTCGTGAGTTCTCTGCATACGTTATTCCGTAATTATCTGCGATGAAAGCCATAATGTCATGAATTCTCATCCAGTCATTTGTGGCTTCATGCCATGGCGTTCCCTCTTTCAGTCTTGCCATTGCAAGCACTGTTAAACAACAAAGCGAGCTCTGCTGCTTAATTGGCATGCTGACTTTTGCCAATAAGATTTTAGTTAAATCTAACTTATCCATTTATGTAGTATTTCGTTGCAATTGGAAACGGATAATTCTTTATGCATTAATTCTCGCCCCATAGCCTCAATCACTTGCTTCTCAGGGATTGGCATTTGGTTTATCTCTGTGGAATTAACTTGTGTCGAACCATTAAGAATCCTATAATAATTGTCATAGAGACTTGAATTCAGAAGTACGTAAAGCCCGTATGTCATGCAGGGAGAATCACATTTTATGAAATTAATCTTGTTTTGTGTGCTAATATAGATGAACTTGGAATATTCCTTTTTCAAGTATATTCCACATTGCAACCTGCGTTTCTCTTCTTTTGAGGTGAAACGTTTTACGAGCAAAAAATCGCTGTTCTCTTGTAAGAAACCTTTCCTGCTTGTCTTTATGACCTCACCCGACTTGCCTAATGGCCAAATCACTCGTCCGTCTTTAATATGCTGTGAGTAGAGAAGAGGATACGCACCATCTTCCAATTCATCCCGCAGAACTTCTTTGTTTCTGAAATCAACAATAATGCCAGTCTGCATACGCATATTCATTTCAGGGAGTGTCTTATGAAAGTGATTTATCTGGTCGAGAACTTTAGCATCCTGTTCGTTAGTGACAAGGCAAACGGACAAGTTCTCGTTTACGATAGTTTCATAGGGAGCCTGAAAACATGTCATATCGCTGAAGTCAGATGTTGAGGAAGAAGTAATGTTAATGTGATTAGGCTTCTCTGTTGTTTTTTTTACTTTTACAATCATGGTTTCTTGCAACACGGATTCACAATCAAACACTTTGTCTCTTCTGTCAAACAAATGTATGTCAGTAATAACACAATGGTTAAACAGATATCGCCTGAAATGTTTGAAATATGCTCCAGATGTCCACGAACGAGGTATTATGTAAACCAATTCTTGATTGTTTTTTAAATTATGAATGCCCATGGCCCAAAATAGGAAGTATAGATTCGGTGCTCCATGGCAAATATGTGGCATCGCCATTGCTTCATGTGCATCCTTGGAAATCTTCATATATGGAGGATTGCCAATGACATAATCATAAAGATTAGACCCTTGCGGAACAAATATATCTTGTTCAAACGCCTGGCTCGTTATGTAGTTTTTATCTATTATTTCGTAAGATACGTTATTGTATTGGGATGTGGCTAAATCCAGATTGGCTTTTAACAGAGGCAGAATCGTCTCGTCTGTTTCATAGCATGTCACATGGATAGCTCCCTTATATCCGTCATTAATTAATCTGTCGATAGCCGCGATGGACAGGATGCCGCTGCCAGCACCGGCATCCAAAAAACACAAACCATGTCTCGACAAATCAATGTGAAATAAGGAGGCCATATAATTAGCTGTGGCTACATTTGTGAAGAACTGACCATATCGCTTCCGTTTGGACTTGGGCACTGAAGCTATGAATTTGTCAGTATTCGTAATAACAGTTTGTAACATGGTCAGCGTTTTGCCAAATGCACTCCTTCAGCGTACGAAATAGTCGATGACAAAGTAGGCGACGAGAGCGCCAATCCAGCCTAAGAGAACTTTCAGGGAGATGTTGCGCACGTACCACCAGATGCTGGTGTCCTCGCTGCGCATGAAAGCGTAGCCCGCGGTGTTGCCTATGGGGAGCAGACAGCCGCCCAAGCAGCCCGAAATGACCACGAGATGCCAATACTGGCCGTTCTGCATGAAGAGCTGCTGGTAGGCGGTGGCAGAGTCGGCAGACGGGAAAACGTCATAGACATTGATGGCGGAAAGCACGAGGCACACGTTGTCAAGAAAAGAGGAAACAACTCCCATGAAAAGGGAGAGGATGTAGATGTCGTGTATGTTGCGGTCGAGCCAGCGGGAGCACCAGTCCATAGCCCCTATCTCCACCAGAACGCTGATAGCCAGAGCGACACCCATGAAGAACATTATCACCTGCAGCACCTCGTAGTGGAGGCGGCGGTCGCTGCCTGGCAAGAGCATGGGCTGCTCGCTGCGAATGGAGCGGCTGTTGAAAATCTCGTTCAGCATCCATATTATGCCCAAGACACAGACCGAGCCCATGAATGGGGGCAGAAGGGTGATGCGGTGGAAAGAGGGCACGAACCACAACCCTGCCATACCAAGGACGAGCATGACGAGCTTTTGCCACAGAGGCATGGAGGTGTCGTCGCCACGGAAAATGACGCGGCTGCGGTTAAGGTCGAGATGCTCGGGCAAGCTTTGGCGGATGAGCAGCGTGGGAATAGCGGTGCCAATCAGGGCTGGCAGAACCAGCGAGGCGGAGAAGTCTGAGGGGGTGACAGCCTCTTTTGCCCAAACCATAAGCGAGGTGACATCACCAATGACTGTGAAGCAGCCTCCGCAGCATGCGGCAATCACTATGCAGGAGCCCACGTAGCGGCGCTGGCGCTCGTTGGAGAGCAAGCGCCGCATGAGTACAAGCATGAGCACGGCAGTTGTGAGATTGTCGAAATTGGCTGATATAATGAAAGTTACCAGTACAAAGCCCCACAGGATGCGGTTTGTGTTGCGCACTCGGAGCAGGGCGGTAATGAAATCGAAGCAGCCGTTGTTGCTGAGCACATCAACTATCGACATGGTCGTGAGCAGATAGAGGACTATAGAGCCGATGTAAGCCGAATAGTGCACGAAAACGTGACTGGCAATAAACTCCTGCGCCGCGCCGGCAGAGTAAGTTGCCCCCGCGAGGAACTGGCTGAACTCGGGTCCATGCATGCGGTAAACGAAATCGGTGCCCATGCACATATAGAGAATCCAGCCCACAACGCCCGCAAACATCGCCGTGGCGGCTTTGTTTATGTGGGTCACGTGTTCGCTGGCAATGAAGATATATGCCAGTAGCATGAGTATTACGATAACTATTGTCACCTCTTTAACGCAATAAATTTATGGCACAAATTAAATGAAAAATGACGATGTAAACAAGAGTTTTCCTTAAATTTGCGACATGAAGAGACAAATAGCGAGCCTGATGGCGGTTTTATGTTTGAGTATAGGGGCTTTCGCACAGAAAGACCCTGAGCCTGTGGAGGTGCAGGTGTACGTGGGCGACAGCCTTTATGCCATAGTGAGGGCGAGTACCCAGACGGAAGCGAAAACGGGCTGGAACGTGGTGAGCTTCTCTGTGGGAGGTAAGACCACTAAGTATCTGTGGGGCAGGCAGAGTTTCCAGTTGCTGGATGAGCGGCGACCGCGCTTCGTGGTGAATCCCGTAGGCGGCACGCTCTCCGACTATGCCATAATACGGCTCAAGCAGAAAAAGACTTACAGGTTGCTGCCCGAGCCACTTCTCAGAGACAATAAATACATGAGTATAGACTTGGTGAACTTTTTCGTGGAGCTGACAGAGGACGACAAATTTATCGTCCGTCCCCAGCAGGAACTGGAGTCGGGAGAGTACATTCTGCTGAACATTAACCAGGAGCCACACGGAGATTTGGGCGACTATTATGGCTACCCATTCACGATAGAATGAAAAAAGAGGCGTGAAAGTTTGCGAGTAGTTTCAGTTTTATTTAATTTTGCGCTCGATAAGGATAAGAAAATGCGTCAGAACGGCAAATATTGGTGGTGGCAAGGCTCAGAAGTGAAGAATTTCGTGAGGTGACCAGCCATACTGCCAAACGGCACAAAGAAAAGGAAAACAACAAGGCTCTTCGTAAAACTCACGGGGAGCCTTTTTAGATTTATAATAAACAAATATAAAAAGAGTAGGAGATATGACATACCAAGTAGACGAGGACGGATTCTACGGACAGTTCGGAGGCGCTTATGTGCCCGAGATACTCTACAATACTGTGGAGACGCTGAGGCAGAGCTACCGCCCCATTATGGAGAGTGAGGAGTTCCAGGCAGAGTTCCGCGAGTTGTTGCGCGACTACGTGGGACGGCCCAGCCCTTTGTACTATGCCAAGCGCATGAGCCAGAAGTACGGTTGCAAGCTCTACCTTAAGCGGGAGGACCTAAACCACACTGGTGCCCACAAGATAAACAATGCCATCGGGCAGATTCTGCTGGCGAGGAAGATGGGCAAGAAGCGCATAATAGCCGAGACGGGGGCTGGCCAGCACGGAGTGGCTACTGCCACAGTATGCGCCCTAATGGATATGCCCTGCCGCGTTTATATGGGCGCCTTGGACGTGGAGCGCCAGCACCCCAACGTGGAGCGCATGAGAATGCTGGGAGCGGAGGTGTTCCCCGTGGAGACTGGCAACAAGACACTGAAAGATGCCACCAACGAGGCTATTCGCGACTGGTGCCAGCACCCTGCCGACACGTTCTACATAATAGGCAGCACGGTGGGTCCCCATCCCTATCCTGACATTGTGGCGCGGCTGCAAAGCGTGATTTCCGCTGAAATAAAGGTGCAACTCCAGCAGAAGGAGGGGCGTGACTATCCCGATTATCTTATGGCGTGCGTGGGCGGAGGCAGCAATGCCGCCGGAACCATATTTCATTACATCGACGACGATAGGGTGCGCATAGTGCTGGGAGAGGCTGGCGGCATGGGAGTTGATACCCCAATGACTGCGGCTTCCATACAAATTGGCACTATAGGCATTCTGCACGGCAGCAGAATAAAAGTGATGCAGACCGAGGACGGGCAGATAATAGAGCCATATTCCATATCCGCCGGGCTTGATTACCCAGGCACTGGGCCTATCCATTGCAACCTCTACGAGAAAGGGCGCGCGCAGGTGCTACCCGTGAATGACGATGAGGCTTTGCAGGCCGCTTTCGAGCTTACGAGGCTTGAGGGCATAATCCCTGCCTTGGAGAGCAGTCACGCGCTGGCTTTGCTGCCAAAGATGAGCTTCGGGAAAGACGATGTGGTTGTGCTTACCGTGAGCGGCAGGGGCGACAAGGACATGGCTACTTATCTGAAACATAAAGACGAGATACGGTATGACGCGATTTAAATATCACACAAAGAGCAAAAAACTTCTTGGCGACCTGGCGACCCCCGTGAGCGCCTACCTGAAAGTGCGTGACGTTTATCCTCAGAGCGCTCTTATGGAAAGCAGCGACTTCCACAGTCAGGAAAACTCAAAATCTTTCCTCGCCCTGCACCCCGTGGCGTCAGTAAGCATAGGGCATGGCGTGGGGCGAATGACGTTGCCTGACGGTAGTACCGCAGAGCATGAGATAAGCGAGAAATACGGCGCTGCCCGTCTGCTGAACGATTTCATAAGCAGGTTCGACATATCGGGCGAGGGTAAAGACTATATAGGCATGTATGGCTACACCTCGTTCAATGCCGTAAGATATTTCGAGAACATTGAGGTGAAAGATGAGACGCAACAGGAAAATGACGCGCCCGACATGCTTTACATACTCTACAAAGACATCGTTATTTTCGACCACTTCCGCAGCGAGCTCACCCTGGTGGAGCTGCTCTCAGAGGGAGAAGAGGATGACCTCGACCAGCTGGAGCGCGATATCATGAGCCATTCGTGCCGCCTCTACGACTTCCACGCTGTGGGGGCGTGTGAAAGCACCTTGACAGACGATGAGCACCGGGAAAACATACGTAGGGGCATAGCCCACTGCCTCAGGGGCGACGTGTTCCAGATAGTGCTCTCGCGGCGCTTTAAGCAACATTACACGGGCGACGATTTCAAGCTCTACCGCGCCCTGCGTAGCATAAACCCCAGTCCCTACCTCTTCTACTTCGACTTTGGCGGTTTCCGCATATTCGGCTCCAGCCCCGAGACCCACTGCCGCATAGTAGGTAGGCAGGCATACATCGACCCGATTGCCGGCACCACAAAAAGAACTGGCAACCCTGAGGAGGACAGGCGAAATGCCCTTTACTTACGAAACGACCCGAAAGAGAATGCCGAGCACGTGATGCTGGTGGACCTTGCGAGAAACGACCTCAGCCGCAACTGCCACGGTGTGCATGTGGATTTCTACAAGGATATGCAGTATTACAGCCACGTGATTCATCTCGTGAGCCGCGTGACGGGAGAGCTGAACGAGGAAGCCGACCCCATAGAGACGTTTATCGACACCTTCCCTGCAGGCACGCTTAGTGGAGCGCCAAAGGTGAGAGCCATGCAACTTATCAGCCTCTACGAGCCCCACAACAGAGGAGCTTACGGTGGATGCATAGGCTTCATTGGTATGAACGGGGAGCTGAACCAGGCCATAACCATACGCACTTTCGTGAGCCGGGGCGGAGAGCTGTGGTTCCAGGCAGGCGGCGGCATAGTGGCAAAGAGCGATGTGGAATATGAGTTGCAGGAAGTAAACAACAAGCTGGGCGCGCTGCGCAAGGCAATGGAAATAGCGGAAAGATTATGAGCCATATAGTAATTATCGACAACTACGACTCCTTCACCTACAATCTCAGCCATCTGATAAAGGAGGCGGGAGCAAGCGTGACGGTGCTGCGTAACGACAAATTCCAGATTCAGGACATCGAGCCTTTCGACAAGATTGTGCTTTCTCCTGGTCCTGGCATACCCTGCGAGGCTGGGCTAATGCCTGATGTAATAAGCACTTACGCTGGGCGCAAGCCTATTCTCGGCATCTGCCTTGGTCATCAGGCCATAGGCGAGGCGTTCGGCGGGCGGCTCACCAATCTCAGTTCCGTGTTCCACGGAGTTGCCACGCCTGTGCATCTCTGCCAGGGCGACTACATCTTCGACACGTTGCCCGAAACCATTGAAGTTGGGCGCTACCACTCGTGGATTGTGGACCGGGACAGTCTGCCCTCCTGCCTTGAAGCCACCAGCCTAAGCGAAGAGGGCTACATCATGTCGCTGCGACACAAGACCTACGATATTAGGGGCATACAGTTCCATCCCGAAAGTGTTTTGACCCCCTGCGGAAAGACTATAATCAAAAACTGGTTACGCAAATGAAAAAATATCTCTTAAGACTAATCGATGGAGCCACGCTCTCCCGTGAGGACACCCACGAGATTATGCTGGCCATCACCCAGGAAAAGTACAACGTGCAGCAAATAGCTGCCCTCCTTATGGCGTTGCAGACACGGGGCGTTACCGTCGACGAGCTGCTTGGCTTCCGCGACGGGCTGCTGGAGACGGGGAAACACATCGATCTCGCGGGCGAGGACACTATCGATATAGTGGGCACCGGGGGCGACGGAAAGAACACCTTCAACATAAGCACCTGCTCGGCTTTTGTCATTGCGGGCGCCGGGCATAAGGTCACTAAGCACGGCAACTTCGGCAGCACCAGCGTGAGCGGGGCGAGCAATATATTGCAAGAGTTCGGAGCCAAGTTCTCCGACGATGCCGACGTGCTGCGCCGCTCTCTCGACGAGGCTGGCATCTGCTATTTCCACGCCCCTCTGTTCGCCTATGGCATGAAGTTCGTGGGACCCACTCGCAAGGCTCTTGCCGTGCCCACCTGCTTCAATCTGCTGGGTCCACTGGTTAATCCCTGCCACCCGAAGAGTTCTCTCCACGGCACTGCCACACAGGAGCAGCTGCGCCTCTATAACAATGTGCATCAACGCATTGGCGACAATTACGGCATAGTCACCAGTCACGACGGATACGATGAGGTCTCCCTCACGGGCAGTTTCAAGTTTGTGCTAAACAATCAGGACTGGGTTTTGGGTCCAGCCGACCTCGGTCTCTCCCGTGTGGACCCGCGGGAGCTCTCCGGCGGCAGCACCATTGCAGAGGCCAAGAGTGTTTTTGCCAGTGTGCTGGAGGGCACTTCCACCGAGGCGCAGAAGAGTGTCGTGCTTGCCAATTCAGCATGCGCAATCAGCGTCATGGACCATAGCCTCTCTCTGCCCGAAAGCGTGGCACAGGCGCGCGAGTCGCTGGAGAGCGGCAGGGCATTGCAAGTATTCCGCAAATTCTTGGAATTAAACGCATGAGCGACATACTTGAGGAAATAGTAGCGCACAAGCGCTTGGAGCTGGCGTTGCAGAAGGAGGCGGTGCCGCCCCGTGAGCTTTATGCCCGTGTGGAGCAGCTAATGGCTGGTCCGGTGGCTGGCGTGAGCATGAGAGCCGTACTTGCCGCCAGCCCCAGCGGCATAATCGCAGAGTTCAAGCGCAAAAGCCCCTCCAAGGGCTGGATACACGCTGACGCCATGCCCATGGACGTGATACCTCGCTATGCCCAGTGTGGGGCTTCTGCCCTTAGCATACTTACCGACGAGGAATACTTTGGCGGCTCCATGGACTACGTGCGCGAGGTGCGTCCTCACGTCGCTTTGCCCATCCTGCGCAAGGATTTCGTGGTGGACGAGTATCAGCTCTTCCAGGCTCGTGAGATAGGGGCTGATGCGGTTTTGCTCATAGCTGCCGACCTCACGATAGGGGAGAGTCGCCAGCTCACACTCACGGCTCACGAGCTTGGGCTGGAGGTCTTGTTAGAGATACACACCGAGCGGGAACTCGACTATGTGACGGATGAGACTGATATGGTGGGTGTCAACAACCGCAATCTGGGAACTTTCCACACCGATGTCAGCAATTCTTTCCGCCTCTCAGCCCTTTTGCCCGATGGTAAGTTGAGAATCAGCGAGAGCGGCATCAGCTCCCCCGACACCATTCGCCTCCTGCGCGAGGCTGGTTTCTGCGGCTTCCTCATAGGGGAGTGCTTCATGCGTGAGGCAGACCCTGGCGAGGCTCTGCGTAAGTTCATCGCTGCCCTATGATAGTGAAAGTCTGCGGAATGCGCCAGGGGCAGAACATACGTGAAGTGGAAGCCCTGGGTCCCGACATGATGGGTTTCATCTGCTGGCAGGGAAGCAAGCGTCACGTAGCTACCATTCCCGACTATCTGCCGCAGGTTTGCCGTGTGGGTGTGTTCGTCGACCCTGCGCTCGATTATGTGGCCTCACAGGTCCAGGCCCTGGGCCTCGGGCGTATACAGTTGCATGGGGCGGAGTCGCCTGCCTTTTGCGCTGTTGTGGCGGAGCGCACGGGGCTGCCCGTAATCAAGGCCATATCCGTGAGCCAGGCGGCAGATTTGCGGCTTTGCGAGGCTTACCAGGCAGTGGCGGCGGTGGACATGTTTCTCTTCGACACCAAATGCAAGACAGTGGGAGGCAGCGGTGAGCAGTTCGATTGGAGTGTGCTATCCCGGTACAGCGGGCGTTTGCCCTTCCTCCTTTCGGGCGGCATAGGCCCAGGCGATGAGACTCGCGTGTTAGCCTTTAGCCATCCCCGCTTCGCCGGCATCGACCTTAACAGCCGTTTCGAGTCGGCTCCTGCACTAAAAGACGTAACAAAATTAAGCAAGTTTATAAAGACAATCCGACATGAACAGAATCAATAACCTATTCACTCATAAGCAGAAAGACCTGCTTTCCCTTTATTTCTGCGCGGGGCATCCCACCCTTGATGGCACTCGTGAGGTAATAGAAACGCTCGAGAAGAAAGGCATAGACCTCGTGGAAGTGGGCATTCCCTTCAGCGACCCAATGGCAGACGGACCAGTCATTCAGGACGCTGCCACCAAGGCTCTCCGCAACGGAATGACGCTGCGCAGGCTCTTCTCCCAGCTCGATGGGATAAGGCAGACAGTGCAGATGCCGCTGATACTTATGGGTTACCTCAACCCCATCTATCAGTTTGGCTTTGAGCGCTTCTTCAGCGAATGCGCACGTATTGGCATCGATGGCGCAATCATTCCCGACCTGCCCTTCCGCGATTATATGGAGGTAATAAAGCCCACCAGCGACCGCTACGATATCAGGGTCATTATGCTAATTACTCCAGAAACGAGCGATGAGCGAATCCGCTTCATCGACGACAATACCGACGGCTTTATCTACATGGTAAGCAGCGCAGCCATCACTGGCGCACAGAAGGAGTTCAACGAGGCGAAGCAGGCTTACTTCAACCATGTTAATTCCATGAATCTGCGCAACCCGCGCCTCATAGGTTTCGGTGTAAGCAACAAGCAGACTCTCTCCAGCGCTCAGGCTAACGCCAATGGGGCTATCATAGGCAGTAAGTTTGTGCAGTTGCTCGAGCGCTATGGCAACGCTTCTCAGGCGTGCGACGCTCTCTTCGAGGCGCTTAAGCAGTAAAAGCGGGCGTGTGTGGAAAGCCTCTCCTCACGCCAGGAACTCCTTCACGCGGGGCAGCATCTCCGCACCCTTAGCCCTGCCTAAATTATAGGCGGCAGTCAGTTCCCTTGGCTTGCGGCTCACGCGGCTTATGGATATCTCCGTCTCGGGGTTCACCAGCAGGGCGTTGCCCATAATCTCCTGCTCGTGTATGTATTTCAGTTGGCGGTTATACATGTGGTGACGCTGTCGCATCAGGCGCGTGACGGCAGGGTAGCGCCTCATCAGCATGTGGAAGAGGGGCATAAGTTTCGTGCGTCGCTTCAGAAAGTTACGTGGCTGGGTCAGTATCACCACACAGCGCCCGTAGCCCCGCTGCTGGAAATATTTCAGCGGGATGGAGTCCGTCAGCCCGCCGTCAAGCATCTTCCTGCCGCCCACCTTCACGGGTCTCGTCATTATGGGCAGCGAGCCGCTTGCCCTTATCCATTCCAGCTCATCGCTGTCTATGTGGGTAACTTGGTGGTAGACTGGCGTTCCGCTCTCAGCGTCGGTACACACTATGTGGAACTCCATAGGGTTCTGCCTATATGCCTCGCAGTCGAAAATGTCATATTCCAGCGGCACCGTGTGGTAGCAGAACTCCGCGTTCATGTAGTTGCCCGTGGTGAGAAACGAGCGCACGCCCATGTAGCGGGAATCTGGGGCGAAGCGTGGGTTGTAGCGTATCACGCGCCCCGCCTGCCCCGACTTATAGTTCACTCCGAACGCCGCTCCTGCCGAGACTCCCACTATCCCGTCGAACCTCACGCCGTTCTCCATAAACACGTCCATCACCCCTGCCGAGAACATCGCCCTCATGCCTCCGCCCTCGAGCACCAGCCCCTTGCGGCGTGGCGGGTAGTGGGTCAGAATATCGTTGTCGTGTTCCATGGATACGTCTGCCTGCTGCGTGAGTACGTGTTCAGCGCTCTCTCCAGCTTGTCTTTAGTCAGCGGTATGTGAGCCATGCGTGCCCAGCTTGCGTTTGAGATGTATTTCTTCAGTTTCTGCGGCAGCCACGCCCAGTAGCGCTTTATTGTCTCGTCGTCTATGCGGTCCAGTCCCCAGTAGGCAATAATCACTGGCAGGTGGAAGCGGTTCACTCCCCTGGATATCTGCCAGTTGAGTATCTCGCTCTCGGTATTGGTGACCGGGCTCGCTATCACCAGCATGTTGTCCGCCGCTTCCATCTCTTTCAGCATATAGGTTTTCAGTGTGCTGTCAAGGGGGTTGCTGTGGGTTTGCGAGAAGCGGATGCCCTCCATGTTAGTGAATTTGAACCGCTCCGGGTAGCTTTGTTGCCACACGTCCAGCTGCTTGAAGGTGTGCTGGTTGCTGTTCACGCTGTCTGCCACGCCTGTCGCGTCGTAGGCTATGTATGTTCCTTTGCGCTCCATATCCGCAAATTTAGCTATTTTAAGTGAGAGCTGCCCTCTGTCTCACTTATTTTTTCTACATTTGCGAAACAAAAGAAACACATCTCATCGTTTATGAACAGGATATTCCTTCTTCTTTGCGCTTTCCCGGCGGCTCTCACTTGCGCCTCGCAGCAGCCCCGCCTTGTTGATTATGTAGACCCCATGATTGGCACTGCCGGGCATGGCCATGTCTTCGTGGGAGCCAATGTGCCGCAGGGCATGGTCAACGCCGGACCCACTCAGCTGCGCACTGGCTGGGACTGGTGCTCGGGTTACCACTATAGTTGCGATTCCATAGTGGGTTTCGCGCAGATGCACCTCAGCGGCACGGGGCGGGGCGACCTTGGCGATATCGCGCTCATGCCTGTCATGCAGGAGGTGGAGCTATCCCGCGAGGGCTTGGCTTCCTCCTACAGCCACAACCGAGAGCAGGTGCGCCCGGGCTATTACAGCGTGGTTCTCGACCGTGGGAACATAAAGGCTGAAATCACCGCCACCTCGCGCGTAGCCCTCCATCGCTACACCTTTCCGCGTGGCAGCAATAACGCCCGCATCATCATAGACCTCAAGAACGCCACCTCCGACAGCCTCGTGCAGTCGCGTGTTTACCAGCTCGACGAGTTCACCATTGCCGGTTATCGCATAAGCAGCGGCTGGGCTCCCTGCCAGCAGGTGTATTTCTACATCCAGTTCTCGCGCCCCATTCACAACTGGCTCTCCGCAGGTCCTTCCGTCCCTTATGCGCAAGCCACCTTCGAGGTGGGTCCTGGCGAGGCTGTCATGGCTAAGGTGGCGCTCTCCCCGACAGGCGAGATGAACGCCCGTCTGAATATGGCTCTCGAGATGCCGGGCTGGGACTTCCAGGCTGTGCGGGAGAGTGCCGAGGAGGCGTGGAACACAGAACTTAGCCGCGTGCAAGCCACCTTCCGCAGCGAGCGTGAGAGCCGCGTCTTCTACACGGGGCTTTACCACTTTCTCGTTGCGCCATCTGAGTGGAGCGATGTCATGGGCGACTATATGGGCAGCGACGGCAGGGTTTATCACGATGCTGATTTCCAGAACTATACCACCTGGTCGCTGTGGGACACCTACCGTGCGGCTCACCCTCTCGCCACTCTTATCTTGCGCGACAAGCTCACCGACTATGCCCAGACGCTCATAAAGATGTGGGAGCAGGAGGGAGAGTTGCCCGTGTGGCACCTCATGAGCAACCAGACTTATTGCATGGTTGGCTGCCCCGCCATTCCCGTCCTTACTGATTTGTGCCTCAAGGGGGTGCCTGGTTTCGATGTCCGCGCCGCCTATCAGGCTATGAAAGAGAGCCTTGCACGTGAGAACCGTGGGCTCTCCCAGATGAACTCTCTCGGCTATGTGCCTAACGATGTGGACGAGGACCGCTGTGTCTCCAAGTCGCTCGAGTATTTCCTCGCCTACTGGAGCGCGGCTCAGGTTGCCGGCATGCTGGGGGAGCGGGACGACAGCATCCGCTACACCGCCATCTCCCAAGGTTATCGCCGCCTCTTCGACCCCCGTGTGCAATATATGCGCTCGCTCGACAGTGAGGGCAATTTCCGCAGTCTCGACGGCTTCAATCCTTGTTTCCAGACGGAGGATTACACCGAGGGCACTCCCTGGCAATATGTGTGGCTCGTGCCTCACGATGTCCACGGGCTCATCAGTCTCTTCCCCTCGCAGGACGCTTTCACCCAGAAGCTTGACAGCCTTTTCCTCGTCACTGGGGACCTCAATGCCGACGCTAATCCCGATATCACTGGTCTCATAGGGCAATATGCGCATGGCAATGAGCCCAGCCACCATGTGCTATATCTATACAATTTCGTGGGTCAGCCGTGGAAGACTGCCCGCCTTGTGCGCCGTGTCATGGACGAGCTTTACACCGACACCATCGACGGTCTCTGCGGCAACGAGGATGTGGGGCAGATGTCAGCCTGGTACATTCTCTCCGCTCTTGGGCTATATCAGGTTGCTCCCTGCGGAGGCGTTTACGTGCTGGGCAGTCCGCTTGTCGAGAGCGCCTCGTTCGCCGTTGCCCCCGACAAGACGTTCACCATCCGCAGCCACGGAGGCAGCCAGCGCGCCATCTATGTCAAGAGCGTGAAACTCAACGGAAAGGACTATCCTTACAGCTACATCCGCTACTCTGACATCATGCAAGGCGGTGAGCTCGACTTCTACATGAGCGACAAGCCCTCCCGCTGGGCAACCCAACCGCAGTATTGCCCCTGACGCGCGATGGCCTGGCTATCTTTACAGACACAAATGACTAATAAATGATAATAACTATGGACAGATCAACTACTGGCGAGATTGAAACGAGATTTGACAACGATGTGCAGACGTACTCAAACCTCGAGACCGGGCAAAGCTCCATAATAGACGCGCCGTTGGCACTGGAGGTGGTGACGGAGGCGGCAAAAAGGATAGTCCCGGGGGCGAGGAGAATCGTTGACATTGGCTGCGGAGCGGGCAACTACACTATGAAGATGTTGCAAAAGATACCGAATCTTGACTGCACGCTGGTGGACCTTAGCGGCCGCATGCTGGAAAAGGCGCACGAGAGAGTGTCGGCAGCCACAGAGGGAGAGATAACCGTGGTGCACGGAGACTTCAGAACCGCGGAGCTGGCGGCAGAATCGTTCGACATTGCCCTGGCAGGGGCAGTGCTGCACCATCTGCGCGACGACAATGACTGGGAGCATGCTTTCGCCAAGCTCTACTCGATACTTAAGCCCGGAGGCTGCCTTATGATATCCGACCTGGTGCTGGAAGATGTGGACGTGCTGAACGAATACTCACGCGAGCGCTTCGCCGACCACTTGGAGAAGATAGGCGGCAAGGAATACCGCGTGAACCACTTGCTTGCCGTTGACAGGGAAGATACGCCGCGGACAATGACCTACCAGCTGGAACTGATGAAGAGGGTGGGCTTCCGGCAAGTGAACATTCTTCACAAAAATGCCTGCTTCGGCTCTTTCTGCGGAATTAAGTAAGCAGAGCGCCCCCTATGGCAGCGTTAGGAGGGTTTGCCTGCATGGGAAGTAAGCACGAGCCACCATCCCATACTCGCCGGGTAAAGGGATACTATACATGGCTCTGGCGATCCTATATGGATCGTTACAGCGATCCTATATGAATCGTGAGAGCGATCCTATATAGATCGTTTTTGCCCCTTCACCGTAGGGTATCCACATCAATATTATTAGTAGTTATAGCGCAAGGATAAAGTGAGAGAGAGGAGGCGTTCAATTATTGATGCCTCCTCTTGGTTAACCGATCCTCCCTTTCGGAGGGAACTTCACAGCCCCCTCCTCCATGATTGCAATAAATAACTATGATTTAATGAACATTTATATGATATAACTTTATCTCTCTTCCGACATCTCGCGGTTGTACTGGCGCACGCTCTTTCCTCCGTTCAGGCGGTATTTGAAGAATATCTCTATGTGATGGTTTATCTGCTTGTTCTTGTTATAATTGTCGTAATGCGCCACTGTTGCCGGTGTCTCGCTCACGGATATGTTGCTGCCGTTTGTGACGTGTGCAGGCAATATATAAAGGCCTCCTATCTGTATCTTGCCGTGGCAGAGGTTCTTTATGAACTGCAGATAGAGGACATCTATCTCGCTCTTGCTGTAGCCTTGCGCCCATGCTCCGTAGTCACTCATGTTCCTGTAGTAGAGCGATGGAGTGAAATCCCATTTCTCTATGTAGTAGTCGACATAGAGGGAGTATTGCCAGCCGTTGATGTCGTGCTTGAAGTCTTGATACTTACCGTTTATGTGCCAGTACTGCACGTATGCTGAGAGTGTGAGGTTCTTTATCTGCTTGTCGAGGCTGAGGCTTGCAGCCGCCTTGTTCCACTTGGCGTTCTGTGGCATGATGGAGGCATAGTAACTCTGCGTCATGCCGTCTTGCAAGAGACCGTACTCTAAGGTGGTGATGTTGGTGAATGTGCGTGGCTGGTAGTTGTCGCTCAGTTCCACGGTTAGGCATTTGAGGAAGTGGTATTTCGCTATTGCCCAGTGGGATAGGGAGGAGCGCAGCAAGGGGTTGCCGCTCTGCCAGGTGAGCGAGTCGCTGAAATACCCGTAGGATGTCACTTTCTGCAGGTCGGGGTTCGCCACGTCGCAAGAGTAGTAAAGGCTCATCCACTGCTCGTGTTTCATCTTTTGAAAGTATGTGAACTTACCCACCCACGAGAGATAGCGGTCGCTTGCCTGGTCGCCCTTGGTATGGTTAGTGGTGATGGAGGCGAGCACGCTTAGGCTTGCCTTGTCTGTCACGTTGTATGAGCCGTATGTCCACACAGTGCTTTGCTTCAGGGCGTAGTTGCTTAGAGCCTCACCCGTCTCCGAGCGGGTTTGCAGGTAGTGTTTCCAAAGGTCGTCGTAGCCAAGGGCGTAGTATATCTTGTCCTGAAGGAAGCGGCGGTTCACCTCCAGCTTGCCGAAGGTGTGATCCATTCGGGCGTTGCGGTTGTCTATGTTCTGGTATCCGCTTGTCTTTTCCATATCGTAGCCTGTCCTGTCGGTGTAGTGGTTGTAGTTGAGCGAGGCGGTGTAGTTCCACGCCCCTGTCTGCCCGCGATAGAAGCCCGCCAGCCTGTGCGTTGGGGTCGTGTAAGTGGAGATGGCTGTAGAGCCCACGGTATCCGCAGGGGCGGAAGGCAAGCCATCGTCATCGAGTTCGGTTTGCACCACTGTATTGCGCTTCCACTGCCTTACTTTCTGCCGATAGAACTGGTAGGCGAGGGAGACGGAGTTGTGCTTGTCGAACTGGTAGTCGAGGCTTCCTCGCAGATTGCCGTGCCAACCCTTGCTCTTTGTGTTGCGGGAGCCATCGGCGTTGTCTATCACCTGCTCGGAATACTTGTTGAGCGGATATAGCGTGTAAGAGAGATTGTTCTGATCTTCCTGTTCGTATAGGGGTTCATAATCGGTGAAGAAGTTCCATTTATTGCGGGTGTAAGTGATTGACTGGTATGCGTTGAACTCATTGAAATGCTTGTCTTTCAAATCACCATTTTTGTTGGGATAGACAGTGACATGCGCCGTGCCGCTGTTCTCCCAGCCCTCGTAGTTCTCCTTGCGGCAGAGGTTTATCAGCACGTCATAGCCAGAGTACTTTCCCTTGGGGAAGGGTGTCACCTCTATCTTGTCGAAGCGTGCGTGGTGCAGGTTTTTAACGTATGTCTCATTATATTCGAGGCTGTCCACAAGAATTATTATCTTGGTCTGTCCCTGATAGCGCAATTCCCCTGTCACCTTGTTATACGTCATTCCCGGTATCTTTCCCAGCAACTCGCCTGTGTCGTAGCTGCCCTTGCGCATTTCTTTGGTGATATATACAATATCTTTATCTCTTAAATGCACTATATGTGAGGCATTTACCTCTACTTGTCGCAGGTTGGCAGTCAGTGCCGCCTCTATGGAATCCAAGCGGAGACTGTCCTTTTCTGACATTTGTGCGGAGGCTGGCAAGGAGCAGCACAGCAGCGTTGCCACGAGGAAGGGAAGGAAACCATTGCTCATGATATTACATAGTGGGGGGGGGAAAGCAACTTAGTTCTCATGGTCTTGTTTTTTGTTTTCATATTACTACGTTTTTATGTCTATCTCTAATATAAAGACGATCGAGAAGGCGAATCAATCACCTCAAAAGCGAAAATAATGATAGAATTTAAGATACTTTAGCAGATGAGGGGCATAATAGCGTATATCAGTTAATGGCGCTGCCATCAGCAATGAAAGTAAAGATGATACAACAATTCTCATAACATAAGCGTTCTAAACGTTATCATTCCGTCTGCAAAGTTACTATATCCTTGTACATATCTCCAAATATAATTAGTTAATTTTTAGGGCGTTAAAGTGTGTACTAATTGCTAAAAGTACACGGCAACATCCGAAAAAGCACGGTGAAATGGGCTGTCGCTATTCCATATCTTTTACAAATCATTCTATATCTTTTACAAAAAGTACACGTTTTCCCCTCACTTTTTCCCTTTTTTCCCTCTTTGTACCGTTTCTCCCGTGCCAAACGCATACTATCATGAGCGCCCAATGTTCCATATATGACATAAGCACTCCATTTGCTAATGCCATCCTCAACTCGGACCGCTTGCGAAACGCTACGAATCCCATTCTGACATACCCCCAATATGCGTAACCGCCTACTTTAGCCTCGCTGAGGGCTTTGCTGTTCACCGTTCTTCTTAGTCCTGCCGCTGCTCGTCTGCCAAGCCCATCTCATGTGCTTTTTGCAACATGAAGGCAAAGGCGGCATCGTGGTCGTTGGGAATCTGACTTTCCCAAATGGCATCCTTAACGGCTTGTTTAAGCTGCCCCACAGCAGCGCAGGGGGGCAGGTGGAGAGCCTCCATTATCTCCTCGCCAGTGACGGGATTCTTCCACGTGCGGTAGTTATCGCGTGCCTGTAGGTCGGCAAGTTTCTGGCGCACAAGCTGGAAGTTGTCGAGGAAACGTTGCTTCTTCTGCTGGTTCTTGCTGGTGATGTCCGCCTCGCAGAGGGTCATGAGGTCGTCGATGTCGGGTCCCGCCTCGAAGAGAAGGCGGCGCACGGCACTGTCGGTTACCTCGGAATCCGCCATCGTTATCGGGCGCATGTGGAGGTCGACAAGGCGCTGAACATATTTCATTCGCTCATCGATGGGGAGCTTCAGGCGGTGAAATATCTCGGGCACCATGCGCGAGCCTATGTAGTTATGGTTGTGGAAAGTCCAGCCCGCGAGGGGTTCCCAGCGCTTGCTCTTGGGCTTGCCAATGTCGTGGAGCAGGGCTGCCCAGCGCAGCCACAGATTGTCGGAGAGGCGGGCTATATTGTCCACCACCTCCAAAGTGTGGTAGAAGTTGTCCTTATGGGCACGGCCATTGCGAGTCTCCACTCCCTCGAGAGCCGACAGTTCTGGCAGTATGAGAGGCAGTAGACCACAGCGGTTCATCTCCACAAAGCCTATGCTGGGGCTGGATGAGAGGAGAATCTTGTTTAGCTCGTCGGTTATGCGTTCCTGCGAGATGATGGCTATTCGCTGCGCGTTGCGGGTGAGAGACTGCTGCGTCTCCTCCTCAATCTGGAAGCGCAGCTGCGAGGCGAAGCGCACGCAGCGCATCATGCGCAGGGGGTCGTCGGAGAACGTGACATCGGGGTCGAGAGGAGTGGCGAGCAGGCGGTCCTCCATGTCGAGAAGTCCGGAGAAACGGTCGATGAGTTTGCCGAAGCGCGCCTGGTTGAGGCAGATGGCAAGGGCGTTGATGGTGAAATCGCGGCGGTCGAGGTCATCCTCCAAAGTGCCGTTCTCCACTACGGGCTTGCGCGAGCCGCGGTTGTAACTCTCACGCCTTGCGCCCACAAATTCCACCTCCTGGTCTCTCCACTTTACCTGCGCCGTGCCGAAATTGCGGAACACAGAGATATGAGCATCACTACCAAGGCGCTTGCAGAGGGTCTGAGCCACGGCAATGCCGCTGCCTACCACAAGGCAATCGATATCCTTCGACGGACGCTCTAAGAAAAGGTCGCGCACGTAGCCCCCCACGAGATAACACTCTACCCCGAGGCGGTCTGCCGTCTCCCCTATCATGTGGAAGACAGGGGCGGAAAGCAATTCGGTTAGCTGCTGGCGCGAGAGGTGACGCATGGGAGGCTACTTGGCTGCCTGCAAGTCTGTCTCGATCTTGCGCTCGAAGAACTCAATCTTCAGCGTGTCCTGCTCTCGCTGGGCATCGAGGAGCTCTACACTGTCGAGCGTGAGAATGGCTTGTCTGCGTGCATCCACGGCACGAGGAAAACGTTGGCGCAGCGACATTATGGTGTCGCGGGCGGCGGAAGTGTTGCCCTTCTGTAGCAACTCACGCGCCAGGGAGAGCATCTTGGCTCCCTGCTCCTCGTCGGTTGGCTTGTGGGTGCAAGCCACGACGCAGAGGGAAAGCGCGAATAAGCAAATAATGGTGTTCTTCATTTCTCTATATTATATATAACGTTACAAAAGTTCTTTCCTAATGTTCCCGCTCCGCATGAGGCATGGTTTATCACATGAAATGCGGCAGAATCCAGCGTATTATATCGTTGCCGAACGCCAGAATCATAAGGGCGATTATCAGCCCAAGGCCTATGTATTC
>JAJPYT010000062.1 GCA_021204845.1 Prevotellaceae bacterium
CGTCGTAGCAGACCAAGCCGCGGCGACCGCCCTGGAAGTCGATGAAACTGGGCTTCCCGCCCTCGTCGAGCATAACGTTGCGAGCCTGGAAGTCGCGGTACATGAAATAGGGCTGCGTGGAGGCTGTGAGGTCTGCCGCCATGCGCTGGAAATCCTGCTCGAGGCGCAACTCGTGGAACTCAACGCCAGAGGTTTTCAGAAAGCAATATTTGAAGTAATTGAGGTCGAAAAGCACACTGGTGCGGTCCATTGCCGGCTGCGGATAGCAACGCGAGAAGTCGAGATTCTGCGCCCCCAACACTTGAAAATCAGGCAAAAGAGCCATGACACGATGAAGTAGCTCCTGCTCCTCGGGCGAATACGCGCCACCTGCCTCACGCCCCTGCCGCAAGGCATCGTAGAGCGAGCGGTCGCCAAGGTCGGTCTGCAAATAGCAAAGCCCAGCCTCGTCCTGCGCAAGCACACGTGGAACGGGCAAGCCCTTGGAGGCGAAGTGAGCCGAGAGGTAGATGAAAGCGGCATTCTCGTAAGGGTCGGAACCTATCGCGCCAACCACGGAACTGCCGTCAGCGGAGGTGAGGCGATAGTAACAACGAGCTCCTCCCCCACTGCCGGCAATGGGCTCGCAGGAAAGCGGGCGCTCGCCAAAATAATTCTCGAATAGGGTTATCAGTCTTGTCATGATTTATGTTTCCAAATATTTAACACCCTATGGCGCACCGCAAGCACGTTGAGAACGCTGACCAAGAGGAAGAGCAGAGCGCCAAGGGCAAGAGAGGGCCACAGCAAGCCGCTGGGAATGGCAGGGAACATGGCCCAGATAAGTTGCAAATAATAGTTACGCACGAGGCAAAGCACCACGATGGCAAGCAGCAAAACAGCCAGATTAACACCCACTGTGAGCAGCTGGTAAGGCAGGCAGACACGGGCTGGGCTGTAGCCGATGAGCAGGAGATTCTCCAACTTGGAGGTGTTCTTCTGCACCAGCAAATAGATTGACAAAGTGAGAATATAGAAAGACAGGGCGCTGATAAGCAGCCCTACCGCCATCACGAGAGCCGCCAGAACCTTAAGGAAATACATCGTCTTGCCAGCCTCGAGCTTGTCGTCGTCGATGTTGTAGCCCTTGCGCTGCATGTATTTCGCTATGGCATCGTCCGTGGGATTGCTCACCTGCATTATCAGCCGCGTGGGCGAAGTATCGCTCTTAGGAGCAAAGACAGAGTTGCTCCACTCCATGAAGCTCTGCGGCACCAGAATGGTGTTGAGACGGGAGGAGAAGCCCACAATTTTGCCTCTTATATGCCCTTCCTGCCCGTCGCCACGCAACACAACCAACAGTTCAGCCATAGAGACCACTCCCTCGGTGAGTTTCGGCAACGAACGGCTCTGGGCGAAACCGAAGTTATATATGGCTAAGTAGCTGCGAGGCAAGATGATAGGCACACAGCCGTCGGCTGGGTCGAAGGTCCACTGGCGGAGGTCAGCGTCGACAAACTGGTCGGGAACAGCCTCAAAATACATCTCCGTTCCGAAAGATTTCATGCCCTCCATGCCTATGGAGCAAGCCACCTTATACTGGCTGGCGGTGAAAGCTCCCACGCTCTTGGCGAAAGGCTGGCTGCGGAGGTCGCTTACCTCCTGCTCGGAGAAGACCGAAGAGGCGGAGGAAGACAAGGCTCCAAGTCGCTTTGAGACAATGAGATAGTCATCGCCTATAACACCGTCCTGCCCCGTGAAAATGGGGCGCACATCGAGATAAAACTGCAGGGAGAGCAGCACAATGAGCATACCTGCCAGGTTGGCAAGGAAGAAGCCCGCCAACTGCGGCACAGAGACATGCTTACGCAAAAGTTTCCAAACAAGTGTCATAGGCGGAAAGTTTTTTCGTAGTCCAACTGAATATGCTTGCCAATGCTGGTTATCAGCACTCCAGCTCCCTGCCGCCGCACCTCCTCCATGAGGATTTTTCCCATTATGTCGGCATTGCGGTCGTCAAGATGGCTTACAGGCTCATCGGCAAGAATAAAGTCGAAAGGCTGTACAAGCGCCCTTATCATTGCCACACGCTGCTGCTGCCCGAAGCTCATGTACTGCACCCGGGTGTTGGCTTTGTCGGCAATTTCCAGCTCTTCGAACCAGCTGATTATCTGCTTCTTACTCTTGAAGCCAGTGAGTTTGTTCTTTATCTGCACGTTCTCAAAGGCTGTTAGCTCCGGGAAGAGGCGCAACTCCTGGAAGAGGTGGCTGATGTGGCGCATGCGCAGCTCCACCCAGTCGGCAACCTTAAGCGAGCGAGCGTCACGCCCGTCGAAAGAGATAGTGCCGCGATAGTCGTGGCGGTAGCCTATAACATAGCTGCAAAGCGAGGATTTGCCCGTGCCGCTGGAGGCTTCCACGAGATAGAGATGCCCCTTCTGGAGCTGCACGTCGGTGTTCCAAATATCGCCCCCCACATCCGTTCGGCTGGCAAACACAAGGGGCAAGGTGTGATGCAGAGCTATCGTGTTCATAGCGAGAGAAGGTTTTTCAGAAAGTCCACATCCTCGTCGGCAGAGCAGGTGAGTGTCCACTCCCCTATGCCGGGACTGCTGAGAGTGACGTGGCGCAAGGCCTTGAAGCCGTCGGTGAAAGTGCCGAAACTCAGCAGATTGGTGATGCTCGAGAAGTCGACATCCGCATAAAACTTGCAGCCCGCGGCATCTTCGGGAACGCTGTTGAGCGGTTTCTCGGGAGCCACGGAGTAAGCCTCAGAGGTTGTGAAACGCAAGCGACCCTCATGCACCCCGAAGTAGTAAGCCGACCTGTTGTAAGAGCAAAGATAACAATCGTTGCGGGCTGGCACAAACTGCACCCCTGCCTGTTGCGAGGTGCCCTCGTTCCAGCTCCCCACGTTGTTGATGAAAGTGGTGTCCGCCAGATTTGCCTGCAAGAGCAAGGGCGGATTGAACATGCGGAACATGGGCATAGTGAGAGCGACATCGCCAGAGAAACTGTTTATAATCATATCGAGGTCGCATACCATGTTGGCTGCCAGTAGTTTAGTGCGCAAGTCAGGATTCAGGCGCAAGAGTTGCAGGAATTTCTCACCGTCCACGCCAGCCTCCAAGTGCATGAAGGGATTCGCGGGGGCAGTGAGCCACAAGGAGCCGTCGAGCGGCTTGAAAGCCTCATCCACCTGCGAGAGGAATTTCTGGGCGTTGTGCGTCCTGCCAGTGAGGCTAAGATTGGTTATCAGCTTGTTTTTCTGCGCATGGAGACCTGCCGTGATAAGGAAATCGGAATCTCTCATTTTATATGACAACGCCCCCTCCAGCCAGTCTTTCGAGAGGTGCAGAACTGTCAAGTCCGTGGCTATCACCACTGGCTCTTCCCTGCCCTTCAGCTCTTGGGAGAATATGCTCTCGGCATCGGCAGATTTCTGCTTCATCCAGGTATAGAGGCTGTTACGCAGCTCATCATCTTTATAAACAGGTCCTATAATTATCGCCTTTCGCCCGTCTGCCACCACCATGAACGAGCCGCCAAAAGTAGTCCAGTAGAGACCTCGCTGATATTCCACATCTTCGGTGCGAATCTCTGCTGTAGCCTTGAAAAACTTGTCTCTGCTACGTAGCGGCACAACGGCTCCCCAATTCCCTTGATAGACAAAGCAATAAGCAGGGCGGGAGAAGTCGATGCCAGCAGCCTTTGAGAGCAGCGATGCCCCACGCAGCGAGCTAAGGCTGATGCCATCTTCGGCAAGCAAGGCTTTCACGTCCACGCGAGCCACAAGCTGGCTGCCCTTGGGCAGAGCCGCGGAACAGTCGGAACCCCGGCGCTTGAGGCACAGAAGCACCACTACGAACACAACCGCCACTGCCAACACAATGACAAGGATAAGGAAAAAATGTCTCTTCTTCATATTTTCTTCACATCTGTTTTATTTGCATTATATGAACTGCCGCCAGAGCCGCTGTCTCGGTGCGCAAGCGGCTGGGTCCAAGGCTCACTGCACGGTAGCCGCAACGCAGCGCCAACTCTACCTCTTCGGGAGAGAAATCGCCCTCGGGCCCTATCATCACCGTGGCATCCTCGCCAGCCGTGAGCGCCTCAAGCAGGAAAGGCTTCACCTCCGCCTCGTGGCAGTGGCAGATGAACTTTCCGCCCTGCCTCCGCGAGCTTACGAAATCTGTGAAGTCCGTCATGCCGTTTACGGTGGGTTTTAGGGCTTTCTGGCTCTGTTTCATGGCAGATATCAGTATCTTGTCTATACGCTCCAGATTCACCGTCCGTCGCTCCGAGAAACGGCAATTGAGAAAGGTGAGCTCATCGAAGCCCAACTCGGTCGCTTTCTCAGCGAACCATTCCACCCGGTCTATCGATTTGGTGGGAGCCAGCGCCACGTGCAAATGGCAGTTCCACGTAGAGCGCCACGCCTGTCGTTCAACTATATGATAGGTGCAACTGCGCCCCGTGACTGCTGTTATTTTCGCCACGGCACAGCCTCCTCTCCCGTCAACCAGCTGTATCTCGTCACCCTGCTGAAGGCGCAAAACCTTCAGGGCATGCCTTGCCTCCTCTTCGGGCAACTGCCCCGCAAGCTCTGGGTCGTAGAATATGCGTGTCTCCTTCATCGTGTCACATTTATTTTACAGTTTCGCAAGAGCCCTCACGGAACAAGAGCGCAAAGGCAAGGGCTACAACCAATGAATAGGCTGCAAAAATATACCACACCGAAGCCCAGCCGCCAGTGCCGGCAAGGCTTACCTGCAAGCCGCCCACATTTGCCGTGTGAGCGTCAACCACCGCACCTGCCACTATCATTCCCAAGGAAGCGCCAATGCCATTTGTCATCATCAAGAAAAGCCCTTGTGCGCTGCTGCGTATTGAGAGGTCGGTCTGCCTCGCCACGAAAAGCGAGCCACTGACGTTGAAAAAGTCGAAAGCCACACCGTAGACCAGCATGCTAAGAACGAAAAGCCACAAGCCCTCGCCTGGATTGCCAAGGGCGAAGAAAGCATAGCGCAAAGCCCAAGCCACAAGGGAGATGAGCATGACACGCTTAATGCCGAAACGCCTGAGAAAGAATGGGATAAGCAGCAAGCAGAGAGCCTCGCTCATCTGGCTCAAAGAGATGAGAATGCCCGCATGGCGCACCCCGAAAGTGCCGCTGTACGCCTCGTCGGCTGCAAAAGAGTGGAGAAACGGGCTGGCATAGCCGTTGGAGACGTGGAGGCAGAAGCCCAGCAGCACACTGAAGGCGAAAAACACTGCCATGCGGCGGTTGCGGAAGAGGGCGAAAGCTCTCAGTCCGAAAGCCTCGGAAAGAGTTCTGCCCTGCCGCCCACGACTGACGGGGCAAGCTGGCAGAGAGAGCGAATAGAGGGCAAGCAGGAGGCTAAGCAAGCCGCTCCAGGCGAATTGCAACGGACTTAACTGCCAACCCATGAGGTCGACAACCCACATGGAGACAATGAAGCCTACCGTACCCCACACCCTTATTGGCGGAAAAGCACGCACTATGTCGATGCCAGCTCCCTCCAAAGCGGAATATGCCACGGAGTTGACCAGCGAGATTGTAGGCACAAAGAAGATGATACTCAACGAATAGAGCAGAAAAAGAGGTGTGAAACTGACATCCCTGCCAGCCGAAGAGAGGCAGCGGAAACAGAGAGCCAGCATGAACACACCAGCAAAAAAATGAGACAGGGAGAGCAGACGCTGCCCCTCGACAAGGCGGTCTGCCACTATGCCCACAAGAGCCGGCATAAACAGCGCCACAAAGCCCTGGACGGAATAGAACCACCTTATGCCATCCGCCAGCCCGACGCTTGCCAAATAGCCCCCCATGCTGGTGAGGTAAGCGCCCCAAACAGCGAATTGCAGGAAACTGAGAATGGTAAGGCGAAGTTTTATATTCATGGCTCAAACGCTGGTTTTCCCGTTATTCCACGTAGAGGACAAGTCCTTTCAGATACTCCCCCTCGGGATGATAAATATTTACAGGGTGGTCGGGCGACTGGTGCAACTGATGCAAAATCCTAACCTGCCGCTTTGCCAGCGTGGCAGCCGTGAAGACCGCCATGCGGAACTGCTCCTTGCTCACAGCCTGGGAGCAGCTGAAGGTGAACAGTAAGCCCCCCTTCTGCAACTTGGCGAGAGCGCGGGCGTTCAGTTTCGTGTATCCATGCAGTGCCTGCCTCACATTGTCTCGGTGCTTGGCAAAGGCTGGCGGGTCGAGTATTATCAGGTCGTAATCGGAGCCCATGCTGCCTAAGAAGCCGAAAGCGTCCTGCGCAAACGCCTGATGGCGAGGGTCGGAGGGGAAATTCAGCTCCACATTGGCATTCACGAGGTCTATGGCCCTGGAGCTGCTATCCACCGAATGGACCAGCTTGGCCCCGCCCCTCATGGCATAGACGCTAAAACCTCCCGTGTAGCAAAACATATTCAGCACGCTGCGCCCATGGGAGTAATTCTCCACAAGGCTGCGGTTCTCCCGCTGGTCTACGAAGAAGCCCGTTTTCTGCCCTTTCAGCCAGTCGATGTGGAAACTCAACCCATTCTCCACAGCCACACTGTCTGTTGGCGAGCCGAGCAGAAAACCGTCTTCCTGCCCCAGCGAAGCCTTGAAGGGGAGCGTTGTCTCGCTCTTGTAATATATGCTTTCCAGCTCGTCGCCAAGCACTGCTTTCAGAGCGTCCGCTATCTCTTGCCGACACACGTGCATCCCCACGCTGTGAGCCTGAAGCACAGCCGTTCGCCCGTATATGTCTATCACCAGCCCTGGCAGGTTGTCTCCCTCGCCATGCACAAGACGATAAATGGTGTTGCGCTCGCTGCCAGCCAGCCCCAAAGCGAGGCGGAGGTCGAGAGCCAGCCTCAACTTGCGCTGCCAGAAAGCCGCGTCTATCTTTTCATCATCGAAAGAGAGCACCCTGACGGCAATGCTGCCTATCTGCCAGTGACCCACGGCTATGAAGTCTCCCTCGGCGCTCAAAATGCGCACGCATTCTCCCTCTGCCGGTTGTCCGTCGATGTGGTGCACAGCGCCAGAGAACACCCACGGGTGGTAGCGTCTGAGGCTTTCATCCTTGCCTTTCTTCAGATATAGGTTTTTGTACATGCTTATGTCTCTGTGTCTTGTGTCTATGGGGCTTGCCTTTCGCCTTTTTCTTCTTAGCCTCGGCAGGGCTCTTCTCCGCTTCCTCCGCTGGCTCCGCCACATACGACGGCGAGGAAATCTCTTTCACCGATGGCGAGGCAACCATTG
>JAJPYT010000007.1 GCA_021204845.1 Prevotellaceae bacterium
GCATAGCAAACAGCTGCCATGTTGTTGTATGCGCGATAGTCGTTGGGATAAAGCTGCATAATTTTGTTGTACCACTCTTTCTTCTCAGCAGGATCCTGTATCAGCATGTTAGCGCCATAAACCAGTTCCTCAAGGCTCAACTGTGTAGCATCCTCCTTAAACTGGGCTACAATCTGCTCGTCGCTTCTGCCTATAACCTCGTAGTTCACAATCAGGCGTGCGCGACGCAATTCTGGCAGTATGCCGTCCTTGATGTCGGTGAACACCTCGCTCATGTTGCGTATCTGCTGCTCACGCTCTTCAGGATCTTGATACATTGAGAGAACAGACAGAATCAACTGCTTGTCCTGCAAGTTGCTGGCTTCTACGAGTTCCTTGAAGCCTTCCCAGTCCTCAGCGGTGAACTGAGTGTTGATGCCAGCGTCCATTTGTATCTTCTTAAGTTCCTTCTTCAGATAGTCGGTGCTCGTGTCCTGACGGCGCTCAGCCAGTTTCTCGTTGAAGCTGTACTTACCATCGGGAGAAGCGTATGCGCTAACTTCGATGGACTCGAGCAGACGGCCTTCGTGATCATCGTTGATTTCTTTCAAAACTGCAAGCAGGTCTTTCATGCTTACGCTTTCCAGCTCGCTGGTGCGCAGGTTGCTCTGAGAGATGACGAACTTGATGTTAGCCTCTTGCTTCTGTGCGATAACGCGCTGGAAGTTGTCGGGGGCAAAAGCGAAGTGGTCAGAGTCGAGGCAGCGACCAAGCAGTTGACTTGTGGCCAGCACACCGTAACCGATCTTAACTTCTGGTATGCTCACTGTTTTCTTACCCAACTTGGCATCGAAGCGCATAATCAGATCGCTCTTCAGCATGTCGTCTGTGTAGGTGTAGACGGTCTTCATGCTGTATGTGCCGCCCTGCTTGTAGTTCACTACAGTGGCGTTGCCCAGCACCTTCTCTCCTTGGAATGAGGCACTGCTGCCCACTGTCTCGCCGTTGGCGTATGTCAGCACGGGAATGCATGTGACAGCAGCTTTCTTCTTCATAAACTTCTCGGGAACAGTCACCGAGATCGTTGCGGGAACCTCACCAGCATCCACTACCAGTGGGGTAGGCGTAACTTTGAAACTGTCGGCAGTCAGACTGCCCAATTTCTTACAACTTGATGTAAGCACCAAAGCCGCAGCTAAGGCAAAATAAACACTCTTCTTCATAATCTAAATAGTTAATATTAACTTTCGTTCTGCAAAGGTAACTAAAATCCACTTAATCACAACCATGGTTTATATTTTTTTTGATGTTCCTGGGGTGGTGAGATAGAATTTCTTCTCTCAGATGCTGTCTGTCAACGTGCATATATATCTCTGTGGTGCCAATTGACTCATGTCCGAGCATGGCTTGAATGGCTCTTAGGTTGGCTCCCCCCCGCAGCAAATGTGTGGCAAACGAGTGGCGGAACGTGTGTGGCGAGAGGTTTTTCTTAATTCCTGCCATTTCCGCATACCGCTTTATATTATAAAATACGGTGATGCGGCTCAGATGCTTACCCCTTGCCATAGAGATGAACACGTAGTCCTCCTCTCCTCGCTTTATTTCGGCACCTACTCTCACCTCAAACCAAGCTCTCAGTCTCTCGATGGCAGTGTGCGAGATGGGCACCAAACGGTCTTTGTTTCCCTTGCCGTGCACATGAATGTAGCCCTCTTCAAGGAATAGGTCTGTCAGTTTCAGTCCGCAGAGCTCAGATACTCGTAGCCCACAGGCATATAGCACCTCCACTATGGCATAGTCTCTCACTCCCTCATCTTTGGTCAGGTCTATAGCAGCCTCAATGGCATCAATTTCCTCTATGGAGAGTACTTCTGGCAGATGTTTCCCAAGTTTAGGCGATTCTAACAGTTCTGTAGGGTCGGTCTCAATCTCTTGCTCGAGCACCAGAAAGCGGTAGAACGAGCGAACACCTGAGAGGATGCGCCCTACACTGCGTTGTGTGATACCCATGTCGAGCAACCAGGCGGCGAAGTGGTCTATCTGTTCCAGAGTGACGGTGCGGAAGTCAATCCCCTCCTCTGAGTAGTAGTTCAGCAGCTTCTGCAAATCATTGCGGTAGGCATCCAAGGTGTTCTCCGAAAACGATTTTTCCAGTCTCAGATATGCCATATAACGCTTCAGTATGGCCATTGAGACTGTGCCTGTATTGGAAAATCCTGTGTTCTTCATGACTATTCACATTTATTTTCCTTATCTTTGCACAAAGGTAAGCAGAAAACATGAAAATACAAATAATAAACGGTCCCAACCTTAATCTATTGGGCAAGAGAGAACCGGGAATATACGGCAGCGGCACCTTTGAAGAGTTCCTGGAATGGTTGCGCAAGCGATATCCTGCTGAGGAGATACTTTACTACCAGAGCAACTCCGAGGGTGAGTTGATAGACAAGATACACGAGGTCGGTTTTGGGGCGGCAGGCGGAATAGTTCTGAATGCTGGGGCATACACTCACACGAGTGTAGCTCTGTTGGATGCGCTTAAAGCCGTGGAGACACCAGCCATTGAGGTACACATCAGCAATGTGCACAAACGTGAGGACTTCCGCCACAAGAGTATGATCTCGGCAGCCTGCATGGGAGTGATTTGTGGCTTCGGGCTCGATAGCTACCGTCTTGCTGTGGAGGCTCTGCTGGCTAAGGCACAACGGGAGTAAACTGGTTTGGAGACAGAAGACTACATAAGAGAGCACATAGACCCTGAGCCAGACTATCTGCACAGGCTTTACCGTGACACGCAGTTGCGCCTCTGGTATGGGCAAATGGCGAGCGGACACGTTCAGGGGCGTCTTTTAAAGATGCTCACACGCATGATAAGGCCTCGCACGGTGGTGGAGATAGGCACGTTCAGTGGTTACAGCGCACTGTGCATAGCCGAGGGAATGGATCCAGGGGGCGAGTTGCACACATTCGAGATATACGAGGAGCAGGAGGACTTCACACGTCCTTGGCTCGAAGGCTCGGAGTTCAGTTCTCTCATCCGTCTGCATATCGGCGATGCCTTGCAGCTTGTGCCGCAGTTGGACTTACACCCAGACATGGCATTCATCGACGGGGACAAGCGCCAATATCCCGACTACTACGAGATGCTGCTGGGGCAAATGAGGTCGGGCTCTTTTATCATAGCTGACAACACCCTGTGGTACGGTCATGTGACGGAGGAGCAGACAAGGGAGAGTGACCGCCAAACCCTTGGCATAAAGGCTTTTAACGATGTGGTTACTTATGACGATAGGGTGGAGAAGGTGATAGTGCCCGTGAGAGACGGACTTACATTGATACGCATAAAATAAAGGAGAAAAGATATGGAAACAACACGACAAAACAAAATATCCAGGCTTATACAGAAGGAACTCGGTGAGATGTTCCGCCTGCAGACACAGAGAATGCGCGGTGTCTTGGTGAGCGTGAGTGCTTGCCGTATTAGTCCTGACCTCAGTGTGTGCCGTGTCTATCTCAGCGTGTTTCCCAGCGCTAAGGCTGAAGAGATAGTTAACAACGTGAACAAGAACCAGAAGCAAGTGCGCTATGAGCTTGGCACTCGCATGCGTTTTCAGTTGCGCATAATCCCTGAGCTTAAGTTCTTTGTAGACGACAGTCTTGACTATGCCGAGCACATCGACGAACTGCTAAAGGCCAGCGCAACAGGAAGCAAGGCAGGTCAGCTTCCCGACACTGCAGAAACGGAACCTGAAAAGTGAACTTCCCCCTCTACATAGCCAGGCGCTACCTGTTCTCCAAGAAGAGTCACCACGCCATAAACATCATCTCCGCCATATCTGCGTGCGGTGTTGCCATTGCCACTGTGGCTTTGGTGTGCACCCTCAGTGTCTTCAACGGGTTTCAGCAATTAGTGGCTGGCTTGTTCACTTCATTCGATCCAGAACTGAAGATTATCCCCACAAAAGGTAGCACTTTTCCTCTTGCCCATCCGATAGTTAAGCAACTCGAGGAGATGCAAGATATAGAGACTTTGACTCCCTGCCTTGAAGGTCAGGCGCTTATAGTGAGGGAAGGCAGACAAGTGGTGGTAACCATAAAGGGAATGGCTGACAATTGGGCATCGCAGGTCGACGCTGCCAAGATCTTCTATCCTCAGGGGCAAAGGGACTATCTCTTGCATGCCGATGTGTTGGAATATGGTGTGTTGGGCATACAGCTTGCCTCAAAGCTCGGGCTGTCTGCCAACTTTCCCGACCCAGTGCCCATCTATGCGCCCAAAAAGGGGGAGCGGGTTAACATGGCAAACCCGATGAGCAGTTTTAACAAAGACGAGTTGTTGTCGCCAGGCTATGTGTTCATGGTCAAGCAGGCTCAGTACGATGCCAACTACGTCATCACTTCTCTTGGCTTTGCCCAGCGTCTGTTGGACCACTATGGAGACATCTCGCAAATAGAGTTGAAACTAAAAAGCGGTGTGAACACCGGGCGTGCCAAGAGAAAGATAAAAGATATCGTAGGCACTGCTTTCACTGTGCAAGACCGCTATGAGCAGCAAGAGGATGTGTTCCGTATCATGAGAGTGGAGAAGTTGATAGCCTATCTCTTTCTCACATTCATCCTTCTTGTTGCGAGCTTCAATATAGTGGGTTCCCTCAGCATGCTAATGATAGACAAGAAAAAAGACGTGGAGACGTTGCGCAATTTAGGCGCTAACGAGAGTCAGATATGCAAGGTCTTCATGCTTGAGGGAAGGCTTATAAGTCTTTGCGGATCGGTTGTGGGCATCATTATTGGTGTGGTTCTCTGCTGGTTGCAGCAGGAATATGGACTTATTTCCATGGGTCAGACCGAGGGCACTTTTATCATCGAGAGTTATCCTGTCAGTGTGCGTCTGGCTGACATACTGCTTATCTTTGTCACTGTGGTGGCAGTCAGCTGGGTGGTAGTCTGGTATCCTGTGCATCGCCTCAGTCGTCGCTTGCTGATTTAGTCTCGCGTGCGCGCGTACATTCTATTAAATAGTAATTACGTTATGAACAAAAAAACTCTATTGCTTCTGGTTCTCTCTTGTGCACTTCTCGTGGTGGCTTGCGACAAGAACGATAAACCTGCGCTTGCCAGTTCCAAGGGCTTGCCATGCGAGCTTCTGGTGGTGTGTGATCCCCAGATAATGAACAGCGACCTCAAAGACAGCGTGAAGGCAATAACCGAAGCCGACGCACCTGGTTTGGGCAGCGCCGAGAACATATTCCGTGTCAATAACATCGGCACTGCCGGTTACACGAGTGTCTTTTGGGCCATGCACAGCAAGGTCTTCTTCCAGATAGACAAAGCGGTCAAGACTCCTGTGGTGGGAGTGTCCCGCAACGTCAAGGCAAAGCCAGAGATAGAAGTTTTCGTGAAAGCGCCCGATATTGATTCCATGCGCAAATTCCTGAGTGAGCAGCGGGAGTTCATACAGCAGGTGATTATGGAGTTCCAGGTGACCCGCCTCTCGACTGTCACACAAAACAAATACAGCAAGAAAGTAAGCGATGACCTTAAGGCTGTGGCAGGCTACACTATAAAGATGCCCACCGACATGGTGGCTACCAAGAAAGGGAAGGATTTCCTTTGGGGTGGCTCTAACCGTGCGGTCAGGGATATCAACTATCTCTTCTACACCTATCCTTGGGATGGCAACGACATTAACGATGTGGAACGCTTTGCCCAGAAGCGGGACTCCGTGTTAAAGGTGAACATTCCTGGCGCCCAGCCCGACCAGTGGATGGAAACCTGCCGTGGCGACGACGGGGAGACTGTTGTGTGGCCCCGTATGCGCACTATTGACGGAAAAACTCTGCTGGAGGTTCGTGGACTGTGGGAATTGCATAACGGATACATGGGAGGTCCCTTCGTGGCGCATGTGTTAGTTGACACTGTCGGGCAGAAGGTGATAGTTAGTGAGGGCTTCGTCTACAACCCCGACGGGCAGAAGCGTGACCTTATGCGCCAGTTGGAAGGTTGCCTGCGGACGTTGCGAAAGGTGGAGCAGTGACAGAGGCATGAAGGCGGTTGTTGACGATAAGATACCTTTCATCCGTCAGGCTATTGAGAGCCTGATGGATGAGGTGACATATCTGCGCGGTAGCGCCATAACGGCAAGTGATGTCAGGGATGCCGATGTGCTGCTCGTGCGCACACGTACCCGCTGCGACCGCAGTCTGCTCGAGGGTAGCCGTGTGAGGTTCTTGGGTACTGCCACCATAGGCTTCGACCACATAGACATTGATTATCTCAGCAAGGCAGGCATCAGCTGGACCAACTGCCCTGGTTGCAATGCCAATTCCGTTGCTCAATATGTGCGTAATTGCCTCCTCCTATGGCAGCGCGATTCAGGCACAAGTCTAAGTGGGCTCACGCTTGGCATAATTGGAGTAGGTCATGTGGGCACAGCAGTACGCAAGACGCTTGAGCCCTTGGGTTTCCGCATACTGCTCAACGACCCTCCACGCCAGGAGGCAGAGGGCGGTGAGGGCTTTGCCTCACTCAGTGAGTTGCATCGCCAGTGCGACATCATTACCATACACACGCCTTTGCAACGTACGGGCCCTCATCACACGTTCCATCTTGTGGATGAGAACTTCCTTCGAAGTCTCGCCCGTCGTCCCTTAATCATAAATACAAGTCGCGGAGCGGTAGTTGACAATCCCGCTCTCTTGCGGGCGCTTGACTGTGGACTGATACGTCAAGCCATTGTAGACACGTGGGAGAACGAGCCCCATCCTCTCCCTGACCTGTTGCGCAAAGTCTATATAGGCACGCCTCACATAGCGGGTTACAGTGCCGACGGCAAGGCAAACGCCACGCGCATGACCCTGCAGGCGCTCTGTCGCTGGATGGGCAGGGAAATGACTTTCAGCATCGCCCCTCCAGCTTTGCCCGTTGGCTTCACCCTACCTGCCGACCCCTTAGGACAAGCTTTGGCGCTCTACAATCCCATGAGCGACAGTCAGCGCCTGAAATCGCATCCCGACCAGTTCGAGCAACTGCGTGGAAATTACCCTCTGCGTCGTGAGATTATGGATGTGGCGAAGGCGTGATTGCACAAAATTAGCAGAATTGTGTAATTAGTCCGCCAAATATTTGGTGAATAGTAAAAATTGTAGTTACTTTGTGCCTTGATAACAATAACGATTGGCAATAGACAATATAACATTATAACTTTAAAATTACAATTATGGCTGAAATTGAAGCAAAAGTAAAAGAGATTATCGTAGAAAAGTTGGGTGTTGACGAGTCAGAGGTTACTCCTGCCGCCAGCTTTACACAGGACTTGGGCGCTGATTCCCTGGATACCGTTGAGTTGATTATGGAGCTTGAGAAAGCTTTCGAGATTTCTATTCCCGATGATGCCGCCGAGAAGATTAGCACAGTGGGCGACGCTATCAAGTACATCGAGGAGCACAAGAACTAATATTTCCGATTGAAACAGATGGAACTAAAAAGAGTTGTAGTAACGGGAATGGGTGCTGTGACGCCGTTGGGCAACACAGTGGAGGAGACATGGCGCAAGGCTCTCGCAGGCATTAGCGGCGCTGCTCCTATCACGCATTTCGACGCTTCAGCTTTCAAGACCAAATTCGCTTGCGAGGTTAAGGACTTGGATTTGTCAGCCTACCTCGACCGTAAAGAGGTGCGTAAGTTGGACCCGTATTGTCAGTTTGCCCTTGTGGCAAGCCAGATGGCTGTCGACGACAGCAAGATTGATCTGGAGACAGTGGACAAGAACCGCATCGGTGTTGTCATGGGTGTTGGTCTTGGCGGAATGCGCACGTTCGAGGAGGAAGAGTGGAACTATGCTCGCACCGGTGCTGAGCTGGGACCCAAGTACAGCCCTTTCTTCGTTCCCAAAATGATTGCTGACATTTGTGCTGGTCACATCAGCATGAGATTCGGCTTCCATGGTCCTAACTACGTTACATGCAGCGCATGTGCCTCAAGCACCAATGCCATCTCCGACGCTTTCAATCTTATCCGCTTGGGTAAGGCTGATGCCATTGTCACTGGTGGTGCCGAAGCTGCCATAGAACCTGGCGGTGTGGGTGGATTCAGTTCCATGCACGCTGTATCCGCGCGTAACGACGACCCTCAAGGCGCAAGTCGTCCCTTCAGCGCAAGCCGCGACGGCTTCGTGATGGGCGAGGGCTCTGTCTGCCTCATTCTGGAGGAGTTGGAGCACGCCAAAGCCCGTGGGGCTCACATATATGCTGAGATGGCAGGTGCCGGCATGAGTGCCGACGCTTATCACATAACAGCTTCTCACCCTGAAGGTCTGGGTGCCAAACTGGTGATGGAGAATGCCTTGAGCGACGCTGGCATGAAGCCAGAGGACATTGACTATATCAATGTGCACGGCACATCCACCCCCGTGGGAGACATCAGTGAGGTGAAAGCCATTCTGGCGGTGTTTGGCGAGCATGCATATAAGCTGAACATCAGCTCCACGAAGTCGATGACTGGTCATCTGCTCGGAGCCGCAGGTGCCATAGAGGCAATGTTCAGCATTCTGGCGGTGCAGAATGATATCGTTCCCCCGACCATCAATCATGCCGAAGACGACAAAGACCCTGAAATAGACTATAATCTGAATTTCACCTTCAACGTGGCTCAGAAGCGTTGCGTTCGTGCGGCACTGAGCAACACTTTCGGTTTCGGTGGGCACAACGCGTGCGCCATCTTCAAGAAATTCACCGATTAAGTTAGTCGTGGCGACTATCAGGGATCTAATAACTACCATTAAGTTCCCTTTCCGCAAGGAGAGGGAACTTTATCGTTTATTCCATTCTCTCTTGGGCTTCTACCCCGACGACATTCGTCCCTACAAACTGGCTCTCTTGCACAAGTCGTCTTCTGTGCGCGAGGGGCAGGGGAGGAAACTGAACAACGAGCGGATGGAGTTTCTTGGCGACGCCATTCTCGATGCTGTGGTCGCCGATATTGTCTATAACCATTTCCAGAAGAAGCCCGAAGGTTTTCTCACCACCACGAGAAGCAAGATAGTGCAAAGGGAGTCGCTCAACAAGATTGCCCTGGAGATGGGGATAGACAAACTTATCGTCTCCGATGTGCACGTGCAGAATTCTCACAACAGCTACATCTGCGGCAACGCCTTCGAGGCTCTGGTGGCTGCCATTTACATCGACCGTGGTTACGATTGCTGCATGCGTTTCGTCAGGAAGCGTATCCTTCGCAGTCTCATCGACCTCGACAAGATAGCTTATCAGGAAATCAACTTTAAGAGCCGGCTCATAGAATGGAGCCAGAAGAACAAGATAAGTATCTCTTTCCAACTCGTGGAGGAGAGCACCGAGGGCAGCAACACGCCCATCTTCCGCTCCAATGCCATAATAGCCGGCATCGTCTGTGGCGAGGGCAAGGGCTACTCTAAGAAGGAAAGCCAGCAGCTCGCCGCCAAGGACGCACTCTCCCGTATTAAGAACAAGAAAGGCTTTATACAAGAGCTGTTTGAGGCGAATGAGAAGCTCTCTGCCGCAGTTTCACCCGGCAAAGAACAGAACAATATAGAAGAGGGCGTATCATAAGGTGAATACGTCAGTGCGTGAACTACACCTTGTTACCACACGAACCACACTTTGTTACCGCACTGGACACCGCTCGTCACCGCAATGATTTCCGACCGTTGCGATAGAAGTATCAGGTGGGGATTGTTCTATTGTGACTTCACGCCTGCTGAAGATTTATCTTCGATGAGGGCTTCGCCGTTCAGATTTCACTTATATAGGAACGGAATGATATGAAATCTGAAATCTGGCTTTTGTGTAAAGAGTCCAAAATCCACTATATAGGAACATGGATAGTTGGACTTTGGACTCTCTACATTACATATAGTCTTAAGTATTGTGTATGTGGAAGATTTCAGATTTCACTATAATCTGAGTATATAGAGTGAAATCTGAAAACTTGGAATGTTACTCTTACTACCCTGTGGTGAAATACCGAAAATACCGAAAACCTATAGGAAACTTTTGTATTTCGGTATTTTCAGTCTCTCTGTTTTGTAGGGGTGTGTCAAAATGAGTTTCATAGAGTTTATCTTCGATGAGGGCTTTGCCGTTCGCAAGCGGTCCGAGCGCCAGAGGCGCTCCACATGGGTAGCCGAGAGCCTTCACGGCCCTCGGTAAAGAAACGAGTAGAGAGTGAGTGCCGGAGGTACTCAACATACCTGCTAACACATACAAGCTTAATATCTCGAGTACCTCTGGCACTCATCGGCACTGCCTGCCTAATCCGAGGGCCATAAAGGTCCCTGGCTACCCATGTGGAGTGGCTCCGCCACTCGGACCATTTGCGCTTTCTCATTTTGACTCTGTTCATTCGCTTTACGAACACTGTTGACAAAAGCACAAACCATGGGAAACCCTGCGGCTACACTGGCTTCGTCGGCTATTTCTGCCGTTTCTCCCGAAGTTTCACGACTAAGGCTTTTTTCTATGTTTTCGACATTATTTATAAAAAAATAGGTTAAGGACTTGCGAGGTAACTGAAAAATGCTTAAAATTGCACAGCGGAAAGGGTGTATAGTGTAATATTGCCCCCTTTGATGCTATGGTGTGAACATGAGAAACTATGATTTATAAATAACTAATATGTAAGTATGAAAAACAGTATTCTGAAACGAAGAATTACTCGTTTTTTGCGTTCTTCATGCGCTCTTATAGTGCTGGGAGGGATGTGCGTCGCTTGCGAGGACGACTTGCTGGTGGGCACACCTTCATGGCTGGGTGAGAGCATCTATGACGAACTCGAACAGCGTGGTGATTTTACGGAGACGTTGAAGCTTATCAATGCTCAAGACGAAGACTACGCTTCTGTGTTGCAAAAGACCGGAAGTAAGACTCTCTTTGTGGCTGCGGACAGTGCTTGGGAGACTTTCTACAAAAACAACACGTGGGGAATCACAAGCATTGAAAGCATGACTGATGCCCAGAAGAAACTGCTCTTCAAGGCCAACATGATCAACAGCGCGTACTTGGTAGAGTTGTTGGGAAACATCCCAAGCGAGAGCTCAACCAGCGACCCCATAGAGGGCAGCTGTATGCGCAGGGCCAATTCTGTGGACATTATGGACAGTGTGCCTCTGGTGCTTGAAAGCGATTTCCCGGAGATTAACATTGTTCGCACTGATGCTACCACAGGAGAGCAGATTGACCACTGGAGCCGCCTCAGGGGCAAAGGGCAAGCTCTCATCCTTCAAGACGATGGGGTGGCAAGCATGATTCACTTCATGCCGAAGTTCATGCAGAGCAACAACATCACAAGCGATGATGTGGCGTTCCTGACCAATGGCGAGATTACCTCTAACACCGACGCATTCATAAATGGCAAGGTGATCACAGAGAAGGACATCACCTGCCAGAATGGTTACATCCAGGTGCTCGATGGCGTGGCTGTCCCTCTTGACAACATGGCCAACGTGATTGCCCAGAATCCTCAGTTCGGCATTTACAAACGCCTGCTCGACCGTTTCAGCTATCCTTCGTATGACGCCACACAGAGTGCGGAATACCAACGTCAGTACGGTGGCGAGGACAGTGTTTACGTGCGTCGTTATTTCAACAGCCACGGTAGCCACTCATTCACCGAATACGACGACGGAACCGCCATTTCCAATCAGTTGCCTTACGATCCAGGATGGAACCTCTATGCTCTCTATAGCGCCGCAGGTACAACATACCAGTACGACGCTGCTGTGATGCTGGTTCCTACAGACCAGGCATTGATGGACTATCTGGAAGGAGACGGCGCCGACCTTCAGGATCGTTACGCAAAAGCTGGTCCTGGCGAGACTGCATGGGATAACGCTCCCGACGAGGTTGTGCTTCCGTTGTTGCAAAACACCATGCTTACCAGTCTGAAGGCTGCCATCCCCAGCCAGTTCAGCAGCATCAATAACACTGCCGCCGAGCCGATGGGAGTGGAGAAAGCTGATATCGATTCTTGCCTCTGGGCTTGCAACGGTGTCATATACCAGACCAACAAGGTTTATGTGGCTCCTGAATACGTGAGCGTCTTCTACCCCTGCGTTATCCGCGCCACAGACGACCTGCACCTCACCTACACCGTAATCAGCAACGATAACAAGGTCACTGGTGGTGAAGGTTTCTATGCATACCTCAACAACATGGGTAGCAAGTACAGCTTCATCATTCCGACCGACAACGCATTGCAATACTACTACGACCCGGTTTCCTACAATCGTACAGCTACCAATGGCAGCAGCACAGCGATTGCTTACCAGTTCTATATCAACGACGCTGGTTACATCGCCGCTTACGCTCCATTAGTAGACTGGACAAATCTCGATGCTAAAGGTCGTGGTGAGATCACTACCTCCATGTATTCCACAACACCGAGCACCAGTACCACCAGTTCTGGTGATGTGTTCAACCACTTCAAGGATATCTTGAATAGTTCGTTGGCAATAGGTACATTCACTCCTGGACAGAAGTTCTATTCTAATAAGAGTGGTGGTCCCGTGGTTGTGGAATGGAACGGGAGCACTGTAACAGGTGTCGCTGGCAGCTTCCAGTATGAGCGTGGTTACTACATCCCCGTCACTGAGACATTCGATAAGACAGAGGAAGGTAACGGTGCCAGCTATATCGTTGACGAGGAGCCAATCATGAGCACATTCACCAGCCCCTATGCTGCCATCAACGACAGCACTATGGAGGATCAGTTTGGCACATTTGCCTCCCTGCTCGACGGTATGGACATTATAGCCACCACCGATGGTTCGCACGCTACGATGGATCGCTGCCTGACCAGTCTGAATAATTACAACTATACTATCTACGTTCCCACAAATGAGAGCATTGACGCTTTGATTTCCGCTCATACGCTCCCGACGTGGGATGATATAGACAATCTGCAGAATGCGATCGACGGGCACACTGAGACGGCTGAGTGGACTGAAGATGACGTTAACGCATGGTTGGAGGACGAGGAAAAACTTCAGAATTACATCACCGAGATGACTACTGTGATAAACAATTTCGTCAACTATCACATTCAGGATAACTCCCTGTATATCGACGGTTCTGAATATTCCAACTCAGTGTTTGAGACAGCCTGCCTTGATACACTTACCACACGTTTCGTGAAGCTCTATGTTACTTATGAGCTCGGTGGTGACATGAAGATTACTGATAACTGTGGACATATTCGTACTGTAGACCATAATGGTATCAACAATATTCTCACCCGCCAGTATTACTTCGACGGTTCCAGCCTGACTGGTACAAGTTGTGCGGAGATCTACTCTTCAGCCTACGCTGTCATCCATCAGATTGATGAGCCTCTCTATCCGAGTGAGACAAGTCTTTTTGATCCTGATGATTACGAGGATGCTTACAATATCATTGACAAGTGGGCTAATTTCACCCCATCCTCTTCTGAATCTTCTGTTAAACACAAGACCAAATGAAAACACTTAGATATACCTTATTTATAATGGTGATGCTGCTGGCTACCGCAGCCAGTGCGCAGATCACCCGCGTCAGCGGTACAGTCTCCGATGAGTTCGGCGAGTTGCCAGGCGTGCAAGTGAAAGAGGTGGATGCCAGCAATCGTACTGTCAATGCTGCTGTTACGGATGGTAATGGTAACTTCACCATGAATTTGAAGGACGCTAAGCGCAACAAGCTGGTTGTGACTTGCGTCGGTATGAAGACTTACACTATTTCTCCTATTACAAAGCAGGTCTACAAGATTAGCATGTCCGCCGATGTGAAGGAGATGAAAGAGGTTAACGTCACCGCGAAGAAGATAACAAAGACCAGCGGTCTTGCCATTCCTGAGCGTGAGGTCAGCTTCTCCTCTCAGGGCATTGACGCCAAAGAGTTCGAAGGTTTGGGTATCACTTCTGTCGACGAGGCTTTGCAAGGACGTATCGCCGGTCTGGATATCGTTGCCAACAGCGGTAACCTTGGCGCAGGTTCTCAGATGCGTTTGCGTGGTGCCTCCACCGTGTCAACCCTCACAACCAACGAGCCTCTTATCGTAGTGAACGGTGATATCGCGACAGATGTCGACCAGACTGACTTTGATGTCGCTACAGCGACTGAGGAGAAATTCGCGGAGTTGCTGAAGGTGAACACCGAGGATATCCAGAGCATCCGCGTATTGAAAGATGCCTCCGCCACAGCCATCTGGGGTACCAGGGGTGCCAACGGTGTCATCGAGATTACCACAAAGCGTGGTTCTCGCGGTCCCGCCAGGGTATCTTACTCAGGTAAACTCACTGCCACTTACCAGCCTTCAGGTGTGAAGCTGCTCACTGGTGACCAGTACACCATGATGCTGAAAGAGGCGTACTTCAATCCCCGCTTGAGCGATGAGGATGGTAACATACCCGAGTTGAACTACGACTACACTGGTTTCTCTGAGGCGTATATGTATGATAACAACACCGACTGGGTAGACCTCGTCACTCAGACAGGTCTGCGCCAGAACCACTACATCAGTGTAACGGGTGGTGATGAGAAGACATTGTTCCGCGTCAGCGGTGGTTACGACCACGAGACTGGTACTATCATCAAACAGGTGATGGACCGTTTCTCAACTCGTATGGCATTGGACTACTACGTCAGTGACAGGATCAAGATCGTGTCTGACTTCTCCTTGACCTATACTGACAACGACCGTAACTATGACGACCTGCTTTCCAACGCATACACCAAGATGCCTAACCTGTCGCCATATTATGAATATGAGAACGGAGTGCCCAGCAGCGACTACTACTTCATGCTGCAAAGCGCCGCCGACGGTACCACCAAGTTGGACGACCAGAAGACCAATCCTAACCTGTTGGCAAGTGCAAAGATGGCGACATACAGCCAGCGCACTTACGACTTGGCACCGAAACTTGAGGTGGAATACAAGTTGCTCGGTCTTGATGACACACAGCATCAGTTGACATACAACGGTGTCGTTTACATCAACGTCAGCAACGAGTACGACGACAAGGACTATCCTCGTGAGCTGAGCACAGATAACTATCTGGACACTCACACGGCTTACAGCTACAGCGCCAAGAGCCTTTCGTTTACCACACGCCATTCTCTGAACTACATTCCTAAGTTCAAGAACGAGGATAACTTCATGACCATTTTGGGACGCTTCGAGCTGACCAGCGGAAGCAACAGCAGCCAGAGCACGACGGCTTATCGTCTGCCAGCAGGCGTTTCTTCTCCTTCGGCTGGAGGTCTTATCAGCAGCATGTCATCTAACTTTGGCCAGTGGCGCAGCATGATGTACTTGCTCAGTGCCCACTATTCCTGGAAGAGTAAGTACTCTCTCGACGGTACTCTGCGTATGGACGGTACGACGAAGTTCGGTCCCGACAAGCGTTGGGTCGCTTCTCCAGCCGTTTCAGCTCGTTGGAATGTCATCGACGAGAAGTTCATGGAGAAAGCCAGAGAGAAGGGTAAGATGTCAATGCTTTCCATCCGTCCGGGTTGGGGTCGTGTAGGTAACCAGCCGACTGACGACTACTTGTACATGAACAAGTATACCACAGGCTCCACCTATAATAACACCATCTCGATGAACGCAAGCGGTCTGAAGCTCACAAACCTTGGTCCTGAGTACGTTACCTCATACAACCTTGGTTTCGATATCGGCTTCTTCGACGACCGTCTCACCATGACATTGGATCTCTATTCTCGTCTTACCACCAACATGTTGATGGCAGATGCCGGTATTCCCAGCAGTACGGGTTATTCCTCGCTGTCAGTGAAGAACGTCGGCAACATGAGGAACAACGGTTGGGAGTTCAACATCAACGGTAACCGCATTGTGAAGAAAGGCAAGTTCTCTCTCGATTTCTATGTGAACTTCGCCAACAACGTGAACGTCATCACGAAGATGGACGCAAACATTCTGGAAAACTTGAATACCGACTTCGCACGTGAGAATGCCACTGCATTGCAGCGTGTGCAGATCGATAACCCATTCGGTAGTATCTATGGTTTCCGCTACAATGGTGTTTACCAGTACAATTACAGCACGGCCAAGACCCTGGCTAAGACAGATGAGGGTAAGGCTACCTTGCAGAACAACATCGACAATGGCATAACCTATCCTATCGCACTGAACTCCAGTGGGCAGGTTATCTATAATGAGAACGGAGAGCCCATTCAGATGGTATTCTGCTACGAGGATGGTTCTTATCTCGGCAAGTTCGACGGTGGTGACGCCATCTACGAGGATGTCAACAACGATGGTCAGATCAACGAGCTGGATATCGTTTACCTGGGCAACTCTCTGCCAAAGCTGACTGGTGGTTTCGGTTTCACCTTGAACTACGGACACTGGCGCTTGAGCACTCAGTTCAACTATCGTCTCAACTATGACATCTATAACCTGGCACGTCTGAACATGGAGAGCATGAACAGCAACAACAACCAGAGCCAGGCCGTCAACTACCGCTGGCGTAAGGAAGGCGACGTGACCACCATACCACGCGCGTTGAGCAGCTACTATGCCACCAACTACAATACCCTTGTCAGCGACAGGTTCATTGAGGATGGTTCTTTCCTGCGTCTCAACTACTTACAGTTGAGCTATGCGTTCGACACCAAGCTTATAAAGAAGTGGCATATAAATACACTGAAGTTATATGTGAGCGCGAACAACTTATTCTGTCTGACCAAATATTCAGGTGTTGACCCTGAAATAAGCTATGGCAGTTACGGTATCTCTACGGATAGTTCACAGACTCCACGTAGCAGATCATGGACATTTGGTTTGAACATTGAATTCTAATAAAAAGGAGATTACGGATATGAGAAAATATTTCAATAAACCGATATCATTGGTTCTCTCGGGCGTCTTGTGTCTCGTGCTTGCAGGTTGTGGCGATTTCCTTGAAATCGAGCCTAAGACCTTCGTTTCCGAAGATAACTTCTGGAACGAGAAGACAGATATAGACCAGATGGTTGCGGGAGTATACGTGAAGATGCAGGCTGATGCTTTCATCCAGCGTTGCATAATGTGGGGTGAGACCAGAAGTGATAATATTGTGGAAGGTCTGAACGCATCTGACCAGACCAATATCTACCGTACTCTGAAGGAAAACCTCCTGTCGACAAATGCCTACACCACATGGGTTGACTTCTATGCTGTTATCAACCAGTGTAACACCATCATAGAGATGGCACCCGTAGTAAGTGAGAAAGATCCTGTATACACAGAATCTGACGTGCTTGCCACACAGGCGGAAGTCAAGGCATTGCGCGATTTGTGCTACTTCTATTTGGTAAGGGCGTTCAAGGATGTTCCTTATTATACAAATGCCATTCAGAGCGAGGATGATGTTGAACCCATTGCTCCTTCTGACGGAGACAGCATCGTAGGGTGTCTGATAGTGGATCTTGAGGACTGCGTTTCTAACGCATTGAAGGCTTATCCGAAGGATTCCAGCAATAGCTACGACAGTTCCAAGAACAGGATTACGCAGAATGCCATCTATGCCCTTCTGACTGATCTTTGTTTGTGGAATGGTGACTATCAAAAAGCCGTGGATTATGCCCAGCGTGTGATAGATGCCAAGTACGACGATTATATGGAGGACAACTCCAACAGCACTGGCGTTGCGGGTTCAGGCGGTTCGCTCACCTTGTTCCAGCACTCCAACGACACATGGTCAAAAGGCTTCCCTTTGTATCCCTGCTATAGCAACAGTAATACATTCGGCAATGCCTTCGACAAAATCTTTGGCGGAACACAAAATTCTGAAGAAAGTATTTTTGAGCTGTCCTTCACTTATGACGGTACCAGTTCCAACTATCTCCAGAACACCGCATTGGCAACACTCTACGGAAACTATTATTCCTCAGGTGGTAACAGCGGAGAAGGCTATCTGGCTTGCAACGACGAGATAGTGTCCGAGCTTAGCAGCAGCACTTCGGGTTCTGTGTTTGACCATCGTTATGATGCGAGATACTATGAGAACATCAAGGCTGACGATGAGTATAATTCTGGTTATCCCAACAAGTATGTTGCTACAGGCGCTACAGTGGAGACAGCTTCAAGTGGTTCTACCTTACCATTTAAAATGACTCCGCAAACTGATATCTATGCAAACCGTAACTTCATCTTCTATAGGTTGACCGACGTGATGCTGATGCAGGCGGAGGCTTTGATAGAGTTGGGCTCCGATAACAGTATGTATGATGATAACGGCATACTTACCAGTTCCTCTCTCGATGAGAATCTGCAGCGTGCCTTCTACATTATCTGGGCTGTTAACCGTCGTAGCATATTGACCAATAGCACGACTAACACATCTTCTTATGAGCTTTCCATAAATAACTACAACACGAAATCTTTGTTGGAAGACTTGGTTATGAAGGAGAGACGTCGTGAGTTGATGTTTGAGGGTAAGCGTTGGTTCGACCTCATTCGTCAGTGCCACCGCGCAGGTACCACAGACTATGTGCGCAGCCACGTGGGTGCCAAGGGCTCATCTGGTGGTTCTGCCACATTGTTCACCAACTATGAGGCGTTGTTCTGGCCCTACAACAAGGATGAAGTCAAGAACAACGACCTGCTCAGCCAAAAGCCTTATTATGGTAATGACGACGACGAAAGCAGTTTCTCAAGTACAAAATGATTAAATACGAAGTCGAATTATGAAAACTATAACTAAATATTTTCTGTATTTCGCAACTGTGTTTGGTTGTTTCTTAGGCATTTGCGCGACATCGTGCAGTGACGACATCCCTGCTGACAAATACTACACGTTTACAGGTGAAATGCTTAGTGATTATCTCACCTCTCGCCCGCAGTTCAGTGAGTTCGTGAAGATAATGGACCGTGCCCAGTATAGTGAGCGTGGCGTGAACCTGATGGATCTTGTCGCCACATACGGTCAGTTCACTTGCTTCGCTCCCGACAATGATGCTGTGGCAGCCTATCTTGAAGAGAACGGATACGAGACTGTAAGCGACATTCCATACGACATCTGCGACACCATAGCCCGCACACATCTTGTGAACGGCAGGGCTTTCGGTACAGAGGATCTGCTTGGAGCCACTTCTCTGAGCAGCGTTAACATGAACGACCGTTACCTGCAGGTGCAGGAGGCGTTCGCATATGTGGAGAACGGTGACACTATTTATACTACGGATTCTTTGGAGATCGTGGATAAGGAAGATATACACAACACTTATCGTCTGAACCGCAGTGGTTACATGTATTTCAACCTTTGCAACGACTCTGTTGAGAATGGGCTCGTGCACGTGGTGAATGGAGTGATAGCTTCATCTAACCAGTCTGTATTTGACCTTATCGACGAGAATCCTAATGTGTCGTTGTTCGCTCAGGCCATGCGTCTTGTCGGCATATCAGAGTACATACAGGGGCATATTAAAGATGCCACCTGGGATCCTGACTTGTATGAGGACAAGAGCGTGTACTCTGGCGCGCAGTGGGACTATTGCCATATTCCTGAGTCGAAGAACTTCGGCTTCACGGTATTTGCCTGTCCCGATTCGGTACTTAAGGCAATGTATAATATCGAGACTTTGCAGGATTTCTATGATTATGCCCTGGGTATATACGGAGGCGATGAGCTTGATGTGAATGATCCGGAAAATGCGGAGGCTCTCACGGACTGGCGTTCACCGTTGCGCCGCTTGATCGGTTATAATATCCTGAAGCAGAAGGGTATGTATTCCGATCTCACGTCGATTACTACTATTGAGACCACACTTATTAATCCGACTGAGTGGTATGCCACTATGGACTCTTTGACCACCATAAAGATTGAGCGCCTGACAGTGACACGTTTCATCGGTTACGGTGAGCATGACACCCGTAATGACATCTATCTGAACCGTGGTGATATGAGCCGTGGATGCTACACTCCCGGCATACACGTGGATACCGAGATTGAAGGCGATTATGTGAACGAAGGCTCCAACGGTGTGTATTACACCACCGACGGTCTGGCAGACTATGGAGAGGTGACGAAGCAGGATATCTTCAACACTCGTATGCGTATGGATCTGTACTACATGTTCCCGGAGTTGATGTCTAACAACGTTCGTGATGGTAGGACTAACAACTACATCGCCAATTCCAATAACCCGGACAAGAACGTCACATCGCCTAACTATTGGTTCCCCAATGGCTATCTTGACAATGTGAAAGTAAACGACGATGGTATCTTCCTGTTCCAGAGTCAGCACAACACCTACTGGAGTTATGAGGGTGATGAGTTCAACCTCGCATCTGACGTGAACTCTTACGATATCACGTTCAACCTGCCCAGTGTGCCGACTGGAACTTATCAGATACGTCTGGGCTTCGCCCCGATGTCATCCCGTGGAATATGCCAGTTCTACCTCGATGGCGAGCCTCAGGGCATACCTTTCGACATGCGTGACACCAACTTCGAGGACCGTTCCGGTTTCTTCGCTCTGACTACAACTGGTGCGTCATACTCTTCGGATGAGTTGGAGCAAGCCAAGAAGAACATGCACAACATGGGATGGTATCATGGACCGAGGAGCGTGTTCAACTTCGGTACGGAGGGTACGTTGGATGGAGCCAACGCCACGAAGAACTATTTCTGTAATAATTATCATACTATGCGCTACGTGCTCTGTACGGCAAATCTTGACGAAGACACGCAACATACGGTCCGCATCAAGTCCATCTGGGCAGTGGGCACCGCGCTGGTGATGATCGATTATCTTGAGCTTGTGCCGAAGAGCGTGTACGGCGTTGAGGGAGAAGGCAAGGCAGAAGATGATTATTAATAAGTAACTTATTCATAAACGAACTATGAAATCAAAGATATTTTCAAAAGTGATGGCAGCGGCAGTGTTGTCCGCGCCATTGATACTTTGGTCGGCCTGCACAGACACCTGGAGCGAGCATTACGATGCCGTTGAGGGTGGCATGACAGATCAGCCAAGTCTTCTGTCAAATATTGCTGATGATCCCAATTTGGCTAACTTCTATAAGGTAGTACAAGAGACAGGGGCTTCCGATATGCTCTCATCACCACAGCAGCTTACCGTGTGGGCTCCAGTAGGGCTCACAAGCGCTCAGGCTGACAGCGTGATAGATGTATATAACTCGGAAGTGGCATTAAACAAGGAGACAGAGGACAATAAGGCCATGACGCAGTTCTTGTATAACCACATTGCATTGTATTCCCGCACAGTTTCAGCGCTGACCAATGACACAGTGGCAATGCTCAATGGCAAATACATGCATTTGATAGGTACAAGCAGTGAATCCGGTACTCTGCAGGATAATCCTTTCTCTGGTGCTGTTATCTGCAACAATGGTATTTTGTATAAGGCAGAGAACGTTCAGACTTTCTTCCCGAACATACGTGAGTACACCGAGCTTCAGTCCAACATGGACAGCCTGACAGCCTTCCTCACTTATTATGATGAGTATGAGCTGGACGAGGATGCCTCTGTGGCTGGTGGCGTGGTAGACGGTAAGACAGTCTATTTGGACTCTGTGACGAACCTCACTAACGAGATGCTTACCAAGTATGGTTATATCCAGCGTGAGGACAGTACTTATTATCTCATTGCTCCGACTGACGAAGTTTGGGCAAAGGAGTATGAGAAGTACTATCCGTATTACACCTATGATTCCAGTGTCAGCAATGCTGACTCTCTGGCAGACGTGCAGACGAAGACAGACATCATCTGCGGCCGCATCTTCAACATGAGTATGGCATCGAAGTACAACTATAATCCCCAGGATTCGCTGTGCAACACGCAATACTCGCTTAACCAGGCCCACAACCCGCGTCAGAATGTCTACTACAAGCCTGAGTCGGGGATCTTGGCAGGTCTTGAGAAGGTGGAGTGCTCAAACGGATATGTTTATATCGACAACAAGGGCGTGATAGACCCGACGACCACGTTCTTCGGTCGTAAGGATATTGAAGCTTATTCTTCGCGCTATTATGAGATTCCTACGAACAGCAATAACGAGGAGACTATGCTCGTGTCGCAGAGCACTTATTATCAGCAGAAGAGCAATGGTCAGCTCTCAGAGCCCGACACATTGGATATGGACACAGAGATTGACAACAGCAGCAGTAGCAGCAGTTCTGACTTAGACGATGAGAAGAGCTTCAACTATGCGATGGTTTTAGCAAAGACTTCAAGTGCGCAGACTCAGCTGCAATACGATCTCCCGGAGACATTCTCCAACTGCTATTACAACATTTATTTGGTTACTGTTCCTGACGATCAGACCCACCTGCCTCTTTGGTTCCAGGTATCTCAGAACGTGGTGAATGCCAATGGCACATTCCCGTCGTCGTCTACTTACTTCAACAATCCTCATCCTATCACCGAGGATAGTGAAGGAATAGACAACACTGACGTGATCCTGACCCAAAGCAACAATGGGCGTTGCTATGTGGCAAGTGCGGAGAAGGTCGACACCATTCTTTTGCAGTCGGCTGTAAAGTACTCTTATTCTGGCGTTGGTCTGGATGACGGAGTTGTTCAGTTGACTATCGGCTCGTTCGGTCCTTCAAGTTCCTCTTATCGTGAGAGAGTTTACACACGTACTCTCCGTCTGAATGAAATCATCATGGTTCCGTTTGAGACCGAAGAAGAGGCTCTTGCCGCTGCCGACGATCTTGACGCATTCAATGATGATATACTGGAAGCAAACAAGGAAAACTAATCAACTATGAAAAAACTGAATATATTTTGCCTTTCTATCTTGATGGCTTCTCCTTTATGTTTGTATGCACAGACAGAGGATACTGAGGAACAGGAAGACGACAGCACGCCAGTAGCCGTTGTCCACAAGACTCAGAAGAATGAGAAGACGCGCACCATCAGGGGCTGCGTCATAGCCGAGAAAGATAAGCAACCCTTAGCGGGTGTTTTGGTTCAGTCTATTGCCGGTGAGGGGTATTCAACTCTTACCGAGGAAGACGGAACATTTGAGATGCAAGTGCCTACTTACAGCAGCGCCGTGTCGGTGACCATTCCTGGATTCAACATGATCCGTGTGGGTTTGAACCGTTCTGGCGAACTTGGCACTATCTACATGCAGAGTGATGCTTCCCGTGCGCTGTACACCAGTGACGACAACATCACCAATGTGGTATCGACAAATGATATGGAGTATACTGCCGCCCGCAATGTTACCTCCGAGATCGGAAGCCAATTGGGCGCGAATGTATTTACCCGCGCACGCAGCGGCGCTATAGCTCAGGGTAACTATATGAGCATAGGTGGCGTTAACTCCCTGCAGAGCAATACTCAGCCACTCATCGTATTGGATGGGGTGATAATGGATCAGCAGTACGGTCGTACAATGCTCCACGGAGGATACTACAATGACATGCTGACTAACATCAATCCCGCGGACGTGAAGAGCGTGGAGGTGCTGACAAACGGGACTGCCCTTTATGGCGCGAAAGGTGCCAACGGTGTCATTCTCATAAACACGAAGCGAAACACCTCACAGGCTACCCGCATTGAGGCCAGCGTGAACATGGGTGTTGAACTCATACCGAAGATGTACGACATGATGAACGGCAGCCAGTATAAGAACTATGCCTCTGGCTTGATGCAGAGTACTGGAACAAAGACTACCAGTTTCAAGTTTCTGAACTCTGACCCGACGTATTATTGGTACAACAAGTACAACAACAATACTGACTGGTCTGACCAGGTGTACTCGGCAGCCTTGCTGCAGAACTACGCGCTGAACATTCAAGGTGGTGGCGATGTGGCAGGTTATATGTTGTCTGTAGGTTACACAAAGGATAACAGCGTATTGGACCAGAATAACTTCAACAGGCTTAACATCCGCTTCAACACGGACATTAAGATTACGAACGCTCTGACAATGCGCTTCGATGCTGCTTACACCAACCAGACACGTAAGTTGCTGGACACTGGTGCTCCCGAGAGCTACGACGACAAGTCCATCACGAGCCTTACTTTCCTGGCTATGGCCAAGAGCCCGATGCTCAGTCCTTACAGCTTTGCCAATGGCGCAATTAACAAGAACCACCTTGACATTGACGATGAGGACTACTTGGATGAGATAACCTCTCTGTCAAGTGCCAACTATCGCCTCGCCAACCCTGCCGCAATCTGCGAGTATGGTACGGCAGAGAACAAGAACTATTTTGATAACAGCTATGTGAACATCGCTGTTACTCCGAAATATCAGTTCAACAAACACTTGTTCTTAAGCGAGATGTTCAGCTACTCGAGCATCAACACGAACGAAAAGTACTACGTGCCCCTGAATGGTGTGCCGAGCTACTACGTATCAGCGTTGCAGGGTACCATGGAGAACGAGATTGGCAGCCAGTATGGTAAGCAGAACTCTGTGAACAGTGACACCAAACTTGACTGGCGTAACAGCTATAAGGGTCACAACATTCACTTACAAGGCGGTTTCCGCTTCATCAACGAGAGCTATTCTCTGAATACTCAGCACGGTTACAATACGGGTAACGATAAGACTCCGTTTATTGACAACGCTGATAACAAGACCTCTGGCGGTTCAAGCGAGAGCTGGGCTACCATGACATGGTACGGTCAGGCTGAGTACAACTGGGCCAACAGGTACTATCTCGAAGGTGACTTGGCTGTCGAGACTAACTCACAGTTTGGTCGCGAGGCTAAGGGTGGCTTCAAGTGCGCAGGAGTTGTTTGGGGTGTGTTCCCGAGTATTCAGGCTGGTTGGGTAGTAAGCAACGAGAAGTTCTTTAACCACCGTGGTATTGACTATCTAAAGATTACTGCAGGTTACGGTGTGAGCGGTAACGACGATCTTATTTACGACGCAAGTCGCACGTATCTGGCAAGCTCATTGCTTCTGAACAAGATTTCTGGCATCTCTATCAGCAACATCGGTAACACCGAGCTGCAGTGGGAGACCACGAAGCGCTTCAACGCCGGCTTTGAGATGAACGCTGTACATAACCGCATTGGCATTCAGTTTAACTACTTCCACTCATGGACTGACAACCTGCTCACCTTGCAGGAACTCGGCTTCGTCAGCGGTATGGACTATAACTGGAGCAACGGTGGTTCTCTGAAGAACGAAGGCTTCGACGTTACCCTCTCTGGTCTGTTGGTTTCTCATAAGAACTGGAACTGGACAGTGGGCGCAAGTTTAGGTCACTATGTGAACGAACTGACAGCCCTGCCAGACAACAAGACCTATATGGACACGGAAGTTTACGGTGCTGTTGTTCGCAGCCAGATAGGCAGAAGTGTGAACTCCTTCTACGGCTACAAGACCGAAGGTGTGTATGCCACCAGTGAGGAGGCGGCAGCGGCTGGTCTGTACATCGTTGACGATACAGGCGCGAAGACATACTTCGGAGCTGGTGACGTTAAGTTTGTTGACCTGAACGGCGACGGTAAGATCGACGAGAACGACCGTACTTTCATTGGCAACGCCAACCCCGACATCTACGGTAACATCTTCACTTCTGTGAACTGGAAGAACCTTACACTTGATGTTTGCTTCAACTATTCATGGGGTGGTGACGTGTTCAACTATATGCGTCAGCAGTTGGAGAGCGGCTCGCGCTTCATGAACCAGACAACAGCAATGCTCAACCGCTGGACCACTGAGGGTCAGGTGACTGATATGCCAAAGGCCACATACGATGACCCGATGGGCAACAGCCGCTTCAGCGACCGCTGGATTGAGGATGGCAGTTACCTGCGCCTGAAGACTCTCACTCTGAGCTACAAGCTGCCGATAAACAACACCTACATCCAGGGTCTGACTGTTTGGGCACAGTGCAACAACTTGTTTACTGTGACCAAGTATCTTGGCACAGATCCCGAATTCTCTATGAGCAATAACCCCCTGTATCAGGGAATAGACGCTGGTCTGCTCTCACAAGGGCGTAGTTTTCATATCGGTGTGAAGATCAATCTTTAATATCCAAGTAACGATGAAACTTAAAACCTATATTTATTCTGTGGCTTTGGCTGGCGCTTTTGTCAGTCTTACCACTTCATGTGATGATATGCTTGACAAGGGTAACGACTACGTTATCTATGCCGATGATCATACACTGGACACCCCTTCGGACACTGTGACTTCCGTGGCTGGTATCATAAACAAGCTGCAGGCGATAGCAGTGAGGAACAATCTGTTTGGTGAGGTTCGTGGTGATTTGGTGAAGGTGAACAGCAATGCCACCTCCGATTTGAAGGATCTTGCCGAGTTCAATGTTTCCGATGATAACATGTACAATGTGCCTCGCGACTACTATGCCGTGATAAACAATTGCAACTATTATCTCTCTAAGGCAGACTCAACTGCTGGAAATGAAAGCCGTAACGAGAAGTACTTCGAGCGTGAGATAGCCCAGGTGCACAGTATCCGTGCTTGGACTTACCTGCAGCTTGTGAAGGCATACGGAAGTGTTCCTTACGTAACAGAGCCGATTCTCACAAAGCTTGAGAGCGAGGCTTCTTATCCTATGAAGAACATAGACGAAATCTGTGAACTTCTTATCGAGGATTTGCAGCCGTATTATGCCACGGAGTATCCTAACTACGTGACAATTGGCGGTGACATCGACCCGAAGATGTGTTTCTTCCCCACTCAGGTAGTAATGGGTGACCTCTATCTCTGGAGGGCTGTTATAGCAGGTAAGGATAATGGTGAATTTTTAGCTCGGCAAGCGGCGCAGTGCTACTACGACTACATCACTTGGGATTTGAGTGCTAAGAACGATTTGTACACTACCTCCACAAGGTGGTATTGGGAAGAAGCCTCCGTTTCACGCGGCATGCTTCAGAAGCCTTCTTCAAACACTCTTTCATCATCAACTTGGGGAGGTACCAATTGCACAGACATAACAATGATTCCAATGGACTCCGCAGCTGCTGATGGTTACTACAATGAGTTGCGTAATCTCTACAACACCACATATGTGACTGACGTGTCGCAGGCAAGCCTCTCTCCTTCGCAGTATCTGATAGACTTGAGCGAGAACCAAAGCCATGTTACTTACGATAACAACAAGGACGCTGTGGAAATAACCAAGGACAGGTTGTCTGAAGAGGCTATTGAGAATCACTATCTTGGTGATTTGCGCTTCCAGAAGGATTATAACTCTATGACGACACGCTATGGCACCAGCACCGATGAAGTTGATGTGCAGATTATCAACAAGCACAATTCACAGCATATCAGTGTCTATCGTGCGGCGCAGCTGTATCTGAAGTTGGCAGAGGCACTCAACTATGCCGGCTACCCAAGGTTCGCAAAGCAGATTCTGGTTATGGGTCTGAACAACAACGTGATCCAGTACATGGTTTCGCCTTATTACGTAAATTCAGGAGACAGCGCATTCATAAGCTACTTCGACTTTAACAACAATACATATTTGCCGTATGCCACAAGCTACACGCAGACAGTCAACGAATATGGCGTTGTGACGAGCACTACTCCTGTGTTGCGCTCTGATGTGTCGGAATGTAATATGTGGGGTGTTCATAGTCGTGGTTCGGGCTATGCCTTCCTGAATGACAAGTATGCTCCAGACTTGGCTCCTGACAGCACAAGCTATCCATACACTGAAGAAGCAGCTATTCCAGAAAAGCCTGCTACTGTGCCTGAGCCTTCTGTTACAAACATTGCGGATTCTCTGCATTATGACGAATGGGCAGCTGCCCAGAGCCGTCCTACGGAGGATAAGTATAACACCTATCGTGAAAATCTTGCGGACAGTATCGTAGAATGGAATGCTTATCAGGCGGAACTTGCTGTCTATAATACTAACTTAGCAACTTTCCAGACAGCTTATCAGGAGTGGTATAATGATGCTTATGGCAGCAGCACTTTCATTGATAAGGAAGTTAAGCAGATGGATGAGCTGATTCTAACCGAGCAAGCTCTGGAGATGTCGTATGAGGGCAACCGCTACTACGACCTTATGCGCAGGGCATATTGGTGGAATGACAACTCATATCTGACTGGTATGCAGGATAAGACAGGTGCAGAGAAGCTGTCCTCACGTTCTAACTGGTTCATCCATTGGGATGGTCAGATAGGCTTGTATGACGATGAAGAGGGTAGCGAAGAGTAATAGCTTACTGAAAGCAAGATACTGACGTAAGGACGTCACATAGTAATTAAATCCCTGTAGCTATATAAAGTTACGGGGATTTTTTTTAATTTTGCACAATTAAATGAAAACAAACTCACAATATGACAAACAAATTCACGGAACGTACTGACTTGAATCTTAGTCAGGTGAATAAGGAAATGCTTCAGGAATGGATTGAGGAGGATTTGTTCCGTCGCAGTGTGAGTGAGCGTAACGGTAAGCCATCGTTCATCTTCTATGAAGGTCCCCCTTCCGCCAATGGACATCCAGGTATCCACCACGTATTGGCACGTAGCATAAAGGATATTTTCTGCCGTTTCAAGACAATGAAGGGTTACAAGGTGGAGCGCAAGGCAGGATGGGATACCCATGGGCTGCCTGTGGAGTTGGGCGTGGAGAAAGAGCTTGGTATCACGAAGGAAGACATAGGCAAGACCATCTCGATTGAAGACTATAACCGCAAGTGTCGCCAGAACGTGATGATGTATACTGGCGAATGGGAAGATCTCAGCAATAAGATGGGGTATTGGGTGGATATGGAGCACCCCTATATAACCTATGACAACAAGTACATTGAGACCCTCTGGTGGTTGCTGAAACGGCTGTATGAGAAAGGGTTGCTCTATAAGGGTTACACCATACAGCCTTATAGCCCTGCGGCGGGTACTGGCCTAAGCTCCCATGAGTTGAACCAGCCAGGCTGTTACAGAGACGTGAAGGACACGTCGGTGACAGCACAATTCGAGATACTTGACCCTAAACCAGAGATGGTCTCCCACGGGAAACCTGTGTTCCTGGCATGGACCACCACCCCATGGACGTTGCCCTCGAACACCGCATTGTGCGTAGGGGCGAAGTACACTTATGTGGCAGTGCAGACAACGAACCAATACACTGGCGAGGCAGTGACGGCTGTGCTTGCCGAGGACCGTTTGCCGGCTTACTTCAAGAATGAGGAGGAGTACGCCATAGTGGCAAGGTACAAGGGAGCGGAACTCGTGGGTATGCACTATCGCCAGCTGATGCCTTGGGTGAAGCCGACGGAGATGGTAAACGACCACTTGGAGGATAGGGAGGCAGAGGCTTTCCGCGTGATAGCGGGAGACTACGTGACCACAGAAGACGGTACGGGCATAGTGCATATTGCCCCGACATTTGGAGCAGACGACGCGAGGGTGGCTAAAGAATCAGGTATACCCAGCCTGTTCATTCTCGACAAGGCTGGCGACACACGTCCCATGGTGGACTTCACTGGCAAATACTTCCTGCCTGCCGACATGGACGCTGATTTCTATGAGCGCTATGTTGACAAAGAAGCATACGCACGCCATCAGGGAGCGTTCGTGAAGAACGCATACGACCCACAGTACGCTGACTTAGATGAGAAGGCTCTGGCAAAGACCGAAGACCTGAACATCGTTATCTGCATGGAGATGAAGCAGGAGGGCAGCGCATTCATGATAGAGAAGTTCGTTCATAA
>JAJPYT010000118.1 GCA_021204845.1 Prevotellaceae bacterium
CTACCATAGCACGCCTGACGCTGCCCGACGACAACGACGAGGTTACCATCGACTGGGGACCGCACCAACTGGTGCAGTCGACAGGAGCAAGACCATACGCGAAATATTACAGCAACGGCAAGGACAAACTATATGTGGCATACACCACTGGGCATCCAGACAACGAGCTGCCCAACTGGCTTTACTTCAACGTGATAAACATAAGTACGGCAGACAATAGCGGCACTCCCGTATTGGAGGACATAGAGGGCAACCGCCTGGCGGACATATCCTCTGGACCTTTCCAGATAAACAAAACTCCTGAATACTTGGAGCAATATCCGCTCACCGTGGTGGACGCTCCCACGGATAGCCGCGCCTGGGTTTGGCAGATAGCCCTCGATAAGGAGCAGCGGCCTCGAATAGCCATGGTGCACATCTCGCCCGACAAGAGCCAGCACGAGTATTTCTATGCCCGCTGGACGGGAGCAGAATGGGCTCTCACCGACGTGTGCGACGGGGGAGGCAAATACCACTCGTCCGACACGGAATATTGCTATAGCGGAGGCATGACGCTGGACCAGCAAGACCCGTCGCGCCTCTACGTGTCGCGCCCGGTGGAAGGCAGTAACGGGTCTTTCTTCGAGATTTGGCGCTATACCCTTTCCGACGAGGGGCAAGTGAAAGAGCGTGCAGCCGTGACACGCAACAGCTCCGTTAACAACGTGCGCCCCTTCATCTTGCCCGGTTCGCAAGGCTCACCCTTGCGACTTGGCTGGCTTATGGGCGACTACTACTTCTGGATAGTATGCCAACGCTATCCACAGGGATACCCCACCACCTTAGTGGCGGATTACCAGATGCCCGAGGTCGATGAAATATGGAGCACGCCTCTGGAGCCTGACTTTGTATCCTCCCCGGCAGACTTAGGGGGAGGCGCATGGACCATTTCCTTCCTCTGCTCCCTGCCGCAGGACGCTTACCACGGCACGCTCATCTCCGCGCCAGGCTTCTCATACGCTGTAAGCGAGGAGGGGGCTTATCCCTATGTGGAGACCTCGGCTGGCAAGAGCATGAGCCCTTGCGCGCTTTTGAACTCCGACAGCTGGGCGCTCTACGCGAGCGGCACGGGAGGCAGCTGGCCGACGAAACTAAGACAAGTGTGTCTCACGCTCACCTTCGACGGAAAGGAGCTATGCACCTACCGCGATGGCCTGCTCGACCAGCGGTTGCATGCGCCTGAACTTTCCAGTGTAAGACTGACACCAGAAGCGTTCTCCTCCACCGTGAGCGACGTGAAAGCCATGCGGGGAGCGCTAAGCCCGATGGAGGTGAAAGCGCTTCTCCTGCAATATTTTGCGTCATATATGTCGGGGGATTAAGCGAAAAGCCTTATATTTGCGCCAGACTATATACAACTAACAATATTTTATACCTTATGAAAGACGTTTTCTTCAGAGCGGTGATGGCTGGCATAGCCATCTCGTGCGGATGTGTTTGTTTCCTGGCAGTCGGAGGCATCGGGGGAGCGGTGCTCTTCACCTTTGGGCTGCTCACCGTCATTCACTATAAATATGCGCTCTACACGGGTACAGCGGGCTTCGTCACCAATTGGGCAAGCGTGGGTCAGCTGCTTTGGATTCTGCTTGGCAACATAGTGGGCTGCCTCCTTTGCGCAAGGGGTGTGGCATACGCGCGTCCCGAACTCAGCGAGGCTGCCGCCACGCTGCTTACGGGGCGTCTGACTCGCAGCCTGCCCGGGGCTTTCATCCTTGCCATGGGTTGCGGCTTCATAATGACAACGGCTGTATATTTCGCGCGCCAGCGCCGCTTCCTCCCCCTGCTGTTCGGCGTACCCTGCTTCATCATGTGCGGCTTCCTGCACTCGATAGCCGATGCTTGTTACTACCTTATGGCTCCCATTTCCTTCCTCTCGGAACATTGGGCAGCCGTGCTTGCGCTCTACATATCCATAGTGCTCGGCAACTTCGTGGGCTGCAATCTCTACCGCATAGCCTCCTTCCCGAAACCCGACGCATGAGTGCAAATACAAGGTAACCGAGAGGTCAGACCCAGCTAAACCTTAGGAAAAAGAGAGGCGGGCTGTCCGTTTCCCGAATATTTTACGTACCTTTGCATGGTAGATGAAGGAACGGACATGAAAATCATAGACCTGATAAACCAGAAGGACACCACTCCTTTCTCTTTCGAGGTGCTGCCACCGCTTAAAGGGGAGGGCACCGAAAGGCTCTACGAGACCTTAGACTGTCTGAGGGAATTTGAACCGCGCTACGTGAACATTACCGCTCACCGCAGCGAGTATGTCTACCGCGAGAGAGAGGATGGACTGATGGAACGCTTGCGACTGCGCCGACGCCCGGGCAGCATAGCCATAGCCGCCGCCATACAGAAAAGATACGGACTGCCCGTAGTGCCGCACCTTGTGAGCGGCGGCAACACGAGGGAGGATCTGGAATATATGCTTATAGACCTGCAATTCCTTGGCATAAGCGACCTGCTGGTTTTGCGGGGCGATAAGGCTAAGGACGAGCCAGTGTTCAAACCTACAGGCGACGGACCTGCCCACGCCACGGAACTGATAGAGCAGGTGAACCGCTTCAACGCTGGGGAGTTTTGGGACGGCTCGCCTATACGTTGCCCGGGAGAGCCATTCACCTTCGGTGTGGCGTGCTACCCTGAGAAGCACGAGGAGGCTCCGAACCCCACAGCCGACCTTGAGGTGCTGGCACGGAAAGTGAGCATGGGGGCGCAGTATGCCGTGACGCAACTGTTCTTCGACAACGAGCGCTACTTCGACTTCACACGCCGCGCAAGAGAGGCGGGCATAGAGGTACCGATAGTGCCAGGGATAAAGCCCCTCTCTAAACTGAGCCAATTGAGCGTGCTGCCCAAGACTTTCCACTGCGATCTGCCCGATGCGCTCTACAACGAGGCGCGGCACTGCAAGACGAACGAGGAGGTGAAGCGGCTTGGCATAGAGTGGGGAGTGGAGCAATGCCGGGAACTGCTGAAGGCGGGAGTGCCTAACATACACTTCTACACCGTGGGGGCGACCGACAGCGTGCGCCAGATAGCAAAACAGATTTACTAAAAGCAAGAAGAGGGGAGAGAGAAGATGAACTTCAGCGACGTGGTGGCACAGGAAAGGGTGAAAAACATATTGCGCAGGGAAACCGACGCTGACAGATTGCCTCACGCCCTGATGCTGACCGGCACCGCGGGAGCGGGCAAGCTACCTCTGGCACTGGCGCTGGGCCGCTACCTGCTCTGCGAACACCCGAGGGAGGGCGAGCCGTGCGAGGAGTGTCTCTCGTGCCGCATGTCGCGGGGCTGGGCGCATCCCGACTTGCATTTTTCCTTCCCCGTGATAAAGAGAAAAGCCACTGACCAGCCCATCTCTGACGACTACCTGACGGAGTGGAGGGAACAATTGGAGGCTACACCCTACTTCAGCGGACAGGAATGGCTGGAGCGCATGGACGCGAAGAACCAGCAGATGCAGCATTTCGTGGGCGAGAGCGACTCGCTGCAACACAAACTGTCGATAAAGCCGAGCCAGGGAGGGAGGCGCGTGATAGTGGCGTGGCTACCCGAGAAGATGATGGAGGCTTGTGCCAACAAGTTGCTGAAACTGATAGAGGAGCCGCCGCAGAGGACGCACTTCCTAATGGTTAGCCAAGAGCCCGACCACGTTTTAGGCACCATAGTAAGCCGCACACAACGCATACACGTGCCGCCGCTGACGGAAGAGGAGATAAGCACCGCGCTGCGGGAGAGAGAGGGATTGCAACCCGCGGAGGCAGACTATGTGGCGCACCTGGCGCAAGGCAGTTACACACAGGCATTGCATCACACAAAAGAGGAGACGAGCGAGGAATTCGACCTCTTCGTGAACCTGATGCGCACTGCCTACAGCCGCAAGATAAAGGAAATGACCGCCTGGAGCGAACAGGCGGCACGACTGGGAAGGGAGACGCAGAAAAGCCTGCTGGAATATTTCCAGCGCATGGTAAGGGAAAACTTCGTGCACAACTTCAACCAGCACGAGAGGCTCAACTACCAGACACGGGCGGAAAGCGAGTTCTCGAAGCGCTTCGCCCCCTTCATAAACGAGCGCAACGTGAGGCGCATAACCGACGAGCTGACCTTGTGCCAACGGGATATAGAACAAAACGTGAACGCCAAGATGGTGTTCCTGGACTTAATAATAAAAATGACTATTCTGATTAAGAGATAATGGAACAAAGAGATGACCAAACCACTACAGCCCCAAAGGACAAAAGCGATATTATAGCTTTTGGAGAGCAAGCGACACAAGGTAAGTCGCTTGGGAAGGTGGAGCTGAACAGTGATAACCGCTTGCCCTTGAGTTGGCGGAACGGGAGCGCAGGGCGCGGACTGACAGCACGCGGGTGCGGACAAGACCAGTGCCAGCTGAATGTGCATGACTATATGGCTGACCTGCCCGACAACACCGCGGTGTGTGACCTGGTGGAGGTGCAATTCAAAAACACACGCAAGGGATATTACCACAATGACTCCCACTTAGACCTAAAAAAGGGCGACATGGTGGCAGTGGAGGCTGCTCCCGGGCATGACATAGGAGTGGTGACAATGACTGGCCGTCTGGTGGAGCTGCAACTGAAAAAGGCTCAGTTGAAGGCTGACACGGAGCTGAAACGCATCTATCGCATAGCACGCGAGATAGACCTCGAAAAATATGAGGAGGCTAAAGGACGTGAGCACGAGACCATGATAGAGAGCCGCCAGATAGCCAAAGACTTGGGGCTGGAGATGAAAATAGGCGACGTGGAATACCAGGGAGACGGGCAAAAGGCAATCTTCTACTACATAGCCGACGGGAGGGTGGATTTCCGACAACTGATAAAGGAACTGGCGGCAGCCTTCCACGTGCGGATAGAAATGAAACAGATAGGCGCGAGGCAGGAGGCAGGGCGCATAGGTGGCTTCGGACCCTGCGGGCGTGAGTTGTGCTGCTCCACGTGGCTGCGCAACTTCCACAGTGTGAACACCTCGGCAGCCCGACTGCAAGACCTCACACTCAATCCCCAGAAAATGGCGGGCCAGTGCGCCAAACTGCGCTGCTGTATGAACTACGAGGTGGACCAATACATAGAGGCGAGCCGCCGACTGCCCAGCCGCGAGGTGGAACTGGAGACGGAGGAAAAGACCTACCACCTGATGAAAGCCGACATCCTTTCGGGCGAGGTGACCTACAGCACAGACCGCAAGAGGGCGGAGAATCTGGTGACAATATCGTCGGAAAGGGCAACCGAGGTGATAGCCATGAACCGTGATGGAGTGAAACCGCATAGTCTGACGGAGGACACCGACCCGGAACACACGAACAAATCTCTGGACCTGGCAACGCAGGAGGACGTGAACCGCTTCGACCGCAAGAAGAAGAAAAAGAAGAAGAATAGGAAGAACGACCCGTCTTCTACCGCCGCGACTGAGCAGAACAGGGTTAGCCGAGGTTCTACAGACTCTCGGAAGAATAAATGAAAGAGTCTTCTTCTACAGCCATAACGTGGCTGAACAAGGTTAGCCGCATGCCCTTGGGCTTGCGGAGGGGGTGCAGAGTGGCTTGCTGCGTGACAGTGGCTCTCGTAGTTTTGTCACTTGTGGCTTGCAAGGGCGGCGAAAAACGAATCGCTGTGCATCACTACATGAGCCCCACTGGCATGGGCTGGAGCATTACAGACACACTGCTTTTCACTGTGCCCCCAATGCGTGAGACAGGCAATTATGATTTCAGCCTTGGCATGCGGTTAGGCGTTTCGTTCCCCTACGCTGGAGTGTGGATAGCGGCGCAGACCCAGCTGCACAACCCCGATTCCACAGCGTGCGACACCCTCTATTTCGTGACCATGAGGAAGGGTGGCATGCCCCAAGGCGCTGGAATAAACCTGCAACAGGACGAGCAAAAACTCACTTCAATGCACTTGCGCGAGGGGCAAAGCGCCGAGGTTTACGTCTATCATATAATGAGGCGGGAGGTTCTGCCCGCAGTGCTGGACGTAGGCTTGCTGGTAGAGCGGCGATAAAGCAGTAGCTGCCCCTGGCATAGGTGACCGAATATGAGAGCCACCACAGCGGCTCACCATCCAATAAACTCTTTTGCTGTCTGACCTTCTGATAGGCGGTAGAGGCAGGGAATGTTGCTTTTGCCAGTTGCAGAGAAAGAAAGTTAAATATAGATGTCAATATGATATTTATGGAACTTCTTGTTGCAAAAGGCATGATAAAATATGTATCTTTGCAATAAAATATTACGTAATGACTATTAGGTCTTGGAGCTATCCTATGACGGTACGTGTTCCGCTGAATGACAAGGTCAAAGAAATACTTGAACGACATAAAGAACAGGAGGCACGCCTCTACCGTTTTTCTCGGAGCAGAAATACAATGACGTTAAAAAAGATATTCAAATTGGCTGGTGTGGACAGGATTGTGACTATCTTTGACCCTTTGACGTCCAATGAAGTCAAAAGACCGATTTAAGAAGAGGCAAGCAGCCATTTGGCAAGACGGACTTTTATAGGCAACATCTACAAGAAAGTAAAAAACCAGACTTTATTTCCGCATTGTCGGGGGCATAAAGAAGGCAGCGAGGCTTTCAGATGAGATAGGGACATTGACGAGAAAATAAAAAAAGTCCTTGTTAAGTTATTAGACTGAATGAGGACTTTGCAGGACTTAATCAACTAAAGTTACGGGAACAGCATCGGATTTTGCACAAGATTGGGAAAAGTTGTGTTGACTTAGTTTTGTGATTCCGTTTCTTTTGGCTAAAATTGCAGTTACATAACGCATCGACTAAAAAACAAGTATTATATGAGATTTGATGAATTGGCAACTATCGTAATTGATACGCATTTGCACTTACAGCACAGTGCCATCAAGGCTGTGAACAAAATTCAGACAATACACAACTGGCTGATAGGGTTTTATATAGTGGAGTTTGAACAGCATGGTGAGGACCGCGCCAATTACGGTGAGC
>JAJPYT010000113.1 GCA_021204845.1 Prevotellaceae bacterium
CCCTAGTACCAGAAGGCAGTCTGGAGTAAGAAACTCGACTGGCTAAAGGATATTTTCAAGGGCGAGACCGACGTCATAGACGAGAGGGTGTTTGCCAACGCCCTGTACGAGTCGAAGAGGAACCTGGAGAAGGAGGCGTCCGGAGAGAGCCTGGACGAGAAGGTCAAGGAGGCGGCGGAGGAGACGGAGACCGAGCCGACCGAGGCCCAGAAGGAGGCGGGCAACTACAAGAAGGGAGACGTGAAGGTAGGACCCTTCGACATCAGCATAGAGAACGCCGCCGGCTCCGTGCGCAGCGGCACCGACATGAACGGAAAGAAGTGGAGCGTGAGGATGACCCACCACTACGGCTACATCAAGGGAGCCCTGGACAAGGACGGAGACCACATCGACGTGATCCTGAGCAATGACCTGAAAAAGTGGAACGGCACGAGCGTCTTCATCGTCGACCAGTACGACACGGACGGCTCGTTCGACGAGCACAAGTGCCTCATCGGCTTCAACTCGAAGGAGGAGGCCATGACCGCCTATCTCTCCGGCTACGAGAAGGGATGGGAGAACGGCCGCAGGCTCGACATCACCGAGACGGACATGGACCACTTCCACAGGTGGGTCGACTCGTCCCACAGGAAGTACACGCCGTTCGCCAGACAGAGGAAGGAGGCGGAGGAAGGGAGAAAGGCCCGCGCCGAGGCCGAGAGGAGAGCCGCGTCCATGTCCGCCGAGACGAGGAAGGCCCTGGGGAAGATCGACCTCAGACAGTTCTCCTCCAAAGACAAGACAGAGAGTCGGGATCTCCTTACCAGCGTCTACTACAAGGACGGATGGGCCGTCGTAAGCGACAGCCACATATTATTGAAGGTCAGGATCGACTACCCGAAGGAATACGAGGGGAAGCGCTATTCGTTCAGGGACGGCAAGCTGCACGACATGAACGAGGCCGACGTGAAGCGGCACACCTTCGTCGAGGACACCCAGTTCCACTCGGACAGGACGGTCGACAAGAAGAGACTGACCGCGCAGCTCGAGCTCGCGAAGAAGGCCATGGACCAGGCGAAGAAGGCCGGCATGGCCCGGAAGAACACCGTCATAATGGTCGACGACCCGTCGCGGTTCCATGAGAGCAGCGACTGGAGGGACAAGGAAGGGCTCTACTGCGTCACCATCTCGACGGACTACGCCAGGCCGCTTCTCGACGTGCTCTCCCATGCGGAGAACGCCCGCATCACGCAGGACGGAAGCAGGATTAGGATAACGGCCGACGGGATCGAGTGCGTGCAGTTGAAGAAGGTCTTCAATCCGGCCGAATCCTATCTGCTCGACCTGTGGGTCGACGCGGACGGCGGACTGCACATAAAGGACGACTACATCGAAACCATGAGGAGGGACGCCGACGATCCCAACGTCAGGCCCGAAAGGAGAAAGGCGCTCCAATGGCTCCTCGACGAGAACCGGAAGCGCATGGACGCGGAGAAGTCCCGGTCCGCCGAGGCGAAGTCCGAGACCGGGGAGGAGACTCCGGCCGAGACCGGGGAGGAGGCGAATGAGAATGAGACCGGGCCGGCGAAGACCGAGACCGAGACCACGGTTGAGGCGAAGTCCGAGACGAAGGAGAAGGCCAATACGGAGTCCGAGACCGGAGCCAAGAAGGAGTCCCCGACCGGGGAGAAGTCCGAGACCAAGTCCGGGAAGACGGAGAGGAAGCCGAAGGAGGGCCGAATAGACGACTACGGCGAGGTGCTGGAAGGAGCGAGGAAGCTCCTTCTGGGCAACATCGCCGACAGGATGAAGAACATCGACGTGAAGAACCTCATAGCCCTTCCGCTGAGCAAGGTGTTCGCCCGCACGGACTTCTTCAAGCAGATGCAGGCCGGCAAGATCAGCGCCGAGGACGCGCTGCTGCTGGAGGCCATGCAGAGGGCGGCCTACGCCGAGAAGAAACCGTCCGGACAGAAGCGCGGGACGGAGTACAGGGTGCAGGAATGGGCGGAGAGGACGTTCGCCGTGCTCGACCTCTTCCGGCAGTACTGCGCCGCGGAGAGCGCCGGGACGCGTGACGAGATAAGGAGAAAGGCCCTCGCGGACGGACTGGTTCCGGCGAGGGACAACTATCAGCTCTCCATACTCAGGATAACCGATCCGGAGGAGTACAAGGCCGAGAAGGCGGCCTTCCAGGCCGTCAGTCCCGTCAGGGCGGCGATGGACGTGCTCTCGGCCGCGGGCTTCCCCAACAGGTCGATCGGGGCCAAGGTGAACGTCCCCGTGATAGAGCGCCGGTACGGCCGCGCCATGCCGTTCGTCTTCTCGGCCGACGCCCGCAGAGACTTCGAGTTCCGCACATACGAGGAGGCCCGGGACGCCGCGGCGAGGATGGTAAAGATACAGGCCGGGGACACTGACGTGGAATACGGCGCGAAGGACTTCCGCGCAGTCGCGGGAAAGACCAGCTTCGTACCCACGGGAAAGTTCTTCGTCGCCGTCTGGAACGGCACGCGCATGGCCTCCCAGCCACTCTTCGATTCAAAGGAGAAGGCGGAGGCCTTCATGGAGGAGAGGATAAGGAAAGGGGCGAAGAAGGAATCGATGGACCTTATCGCGCAGACGGTCGGGCAGACCGACAAGTACATCCTCGACGTGGCCGACTGGCCGGCGAACCAGTGGCTGCACCTCGACGACAGCCCGACCTTCGACTCCAGGGAGGAGGCCCAGGCTTGGATAGAGGAGAACATCGGCGAGCTCAACGAGAGGGCAAACGCTCAGATGTCCGCCAAGTACACCAAGGAGTCGCAGTCCGGTCCGAAGATCTGGGACCTGCTCGTCTCAAAGGGAGTCGGCACGGACACATGGTCCGTCGGCTACAACCCGAGCGGGTTCTGGTTCGTCACCCTCAAGGACGGGTTCAAGTCCTACAACGACGCCTACAAGTGGGCCGAGGCCAACACCTCCAGGGTCTCCGAGGAGATCAACAGACAGATGGAGGAGCTCAGGAAGCTGGAGAACGAGACCCACTTCCACGGGGCGACGGAGCGCAGGGGCACCGACTGGAGGAAGGGAAGTGACGTCACGGCCGAGGGGTTCGGCCGGAGGTTCGGCTTCCGCGGCGTGCAGTTCGGCAACTGGACCAACCAGGAGGACAGGCAGAGGGCCCTCAACGAGGCCTACGACGCCTTCATGGACCTCTCGGAGGTGCTGGGCATATCGCCGGAGGCGCTCTCGCTCGGCGGCGAGCTGGGCATCGCCTTCGGATCGAGGGGCACCGGCAAGGCCAACGCCCACTACGAGCCTGACACGGTCGTCATCAACCTCACCAAGACCAGAGGCGCCGGATCGCTCGCTCACGAGTGGTGGCACGCCCTCGACAACTACTTCTCGCGGCAGGGAGGCGTGTCGCTCGGCCTGATGACGGAAGAGTCCGGAAGGAAGGCGCGGGTGCGCGACGAGGTGAGGGCGGCCTACAACGACCTGCTCCGCGCCATAAGCGGATCCGCCTACGACAGGCGCAGCAGGGCCAGGGGCGCATACTGGGGCTCGCCCGCCGAGGAGACCGCCCGCCTGTTCGGCGAGTGGGTCAACTGCCGCCTCGCGGACAGCGGCAAGTCGGACTCTTTCCTCTCGAGGGGAATCCCGCAGAAGATGATCGACGACTGGGAGAAGTCCAACTTCAACATGTACAGGAGAACGTCCGGAGACAACGACATCACATTCGACGAGTTCAGGAAGAAGGGCGGCTCGCTGGCCGGGTTCCCGTACCCCACCAGAGAGGAGACGGACGCCCTCTCGGCCCCTCTCGAGAAGCTCTTCGACACCATCCAGGAGAGGGTCGAGGACGGGAAGACCATACTCTTCTCCGCCAGGGAACGGAACGAGGCGACGGTAGCCAACGTCCGGGGACAGAAGGAGCCCGGCGTCAGGCACGAGGAGGCCGAGACGCCCGACGTCCGCTTCACCATAGGGAAGAGACGCAGGACGGAGATGGACAACCGGCTGAAAAGGACCCGGCCGGATCTCAGCGAGGAGCAGCGCGGGGCCCTCTTCGACTACCTCGACACGGTGAACGACACGAAGGTGGAGAACGCCGCCTTCCACTGGTTCGCGAACGGGACGGTAAGACTGCCGGAGGACATGGACAAGGTCCGCCAGGCCGTCAAGGTCGCCGGCATGGCCAAGGTCGACCCCGCCACGTACCGCTCGCCGATGGAGCTGATGGACGCCAATTCGGACTACAGGCCCGGAGACGAGAGAGTCGATCCGGACAAGGTCGGCTGTCTCATCAACAAGAGGTCATATCCCGGCGGAATCACCGTGTACGACGTCTACGACGACGAGGAGGACTCGCACTACGGCTACCAGGAGACCCGCGAAGCCCTCCGCCGTATCATAGACACCCACTGGGGCGCGGACTGCAACCCGTGGTGCCTGCTCCAGGCCGACGGGAACGGCAACCTCACGGAGGACTCGGCCGACTACTGGCAACGCTACGACGCGGTGCAGAAGCGCATCGCCTTCAAGAACGGCAGGCTGCTCACCTTCTGCGCCAACGACAGAAGCCGGCCCTGCTGGTGGGACCGTCAGGACAGTCCGCACGACGGAATACCCGACACGAGGAAGATGGAGAACGACCCTCTCGGCCGCACGGCCACCTACGAGCTCGACACCGAGACCGGGGGATGGGGCAGGCCGACGGACATACACAGGGGCAACAGGCGGAACGGCGTATACGAGAGATGGTCCGACGACGGAAAGACGCTCACGGAGAGGTCGACCCGCCGGGACGGCGTGCTGGTCGGACTCTACGAGTCGTTCTATGACGACGGAAGCCCGAAATGCCGCGAGGAGTGGGAGGACGGAAGGAGAGTCGGCGTCTCGGAAACCCGGTTCCCCGACGGAGGGCTGATGGACCGGACGTCACCGACGGAGGACGGAGGACAGATCAGGGAAAGCTGGTACGAGGACGGTCAGATCCGGGACCGCGACACATTCGGCGCGGACGGAAAAATCACGATGGCGGAGACATGGTATACCAACGGCCGTCGGCACGAGCGGGTGGCATACGAGAACGGACGGCCGTCCGAGTGGGAGGAATGGTACGAGGACGGCTCGCGCCGGTCGGTCAGGGAGAAGGACTCCTACAGGACATGGTACCCCGACGGGACGCCGGAGATCGAGTGCGAGTACCGCGACGGCATGAAGGACGGAGAGCTCAGGTCATGGTACAGGAACGGCCGGCTCCAGGGCATTGACACCTACAGGAACGACAGGAGGGACGGAGAGTCGACGAAATATTATCCCGACGGCGCGTTAAAGGAGTCGTCCGCATACCGCGACGGCAGACGGGACGGCCCCTACAGGCTCTTCGATGAAAACGGCAGGGAAGCGTTGTCCGGAAACTACGTGAACGGCAATCAGGACGGGATCTGGGTGGAGAGATACGGCGTCGACCAGGCGGAATACAGCGAATACGACACGGGCCTGAGACACGGGCTGCATGTCTACGCGACGGAAGGCAGGATCGCCGCCGCCGATGAGTACTGGAACGGCCGGTGGTCCAGGGAAGTCTCCAACGAACGCGCGGCGGAGTGGCTGGAGAAGAACGGCTACGAGGTGGAGCGTAGGCAGACCGACAGCGGAACCGAATACCGTGTCAAGGACAGTTCCGCATCCGCCTCTGACAACAGCGGGGACCGCTTCCACGACAATCCGGACATACGGTTCAGCGCGGAGGAGGCGGAAGACATCGTCTCCTCGATAGGCGGCATGAAGTCCGCGGATTCAATGCCGGAGAAGTCCGTGGAGGAATCCGCCATGGAGATGGACGACGTGCGCTTCTCCGTGAAGGACGATCTGAGAAGGGACCGGCCGGACTGGACCGAGGAGCAGAGGGCGGCAGTGCTCTCCGTCATCAACGGCCTACATCCGAAGGAGGGGGAGAAGTTCAACGAGACCAAGCTGCGGAAGGCGGCGTACTTCTGGATGATAAAGAGGTGCTCCGTCATACTGCCGGAGGACGAGCAGAAGGTGAGGGACGCCCTGCAGGTGTGCGAGAGGGAGGGCGTCAACTTCCAGGACTACAACGGCCCGATGGAGATCATCGACCGGTACGGCAAGCCCGAGCCGAGCAGGGAAAGGCGCATGGATCCGGACAAGGTGAGCACCCTGTCGAACAAAAGGGAATATCCGGACGGACTGACCGTGTATGACGTCGAGGATTCCGAGGAGAGCCGGCGGAACATGCGCGCAATCATCAACACCCATCTCGGCGAGGACCGTAGCCCGTGGTGCCTGCTGCAGGGCGACGGGAACGGCGAGCTAACCGAGCAGTCCGGAAAGTACTGGGAGCACTACAACAAATACCCCAAGCGCGTGGCGTTCCGGAACGGGAGGCTGCTCGCCTTCTTCGCCTCGGCCGACAAGCCGACGTGGTGGGACACGACGGACAGGCCTCACAACGGCATCCCCGTGACGAGGAAGATGGACAACGACCCTCTCGGCCGCACCGCCACATACGAGTATGACGAGAGCGCCGGACAATGGGGAGACCCCACCGACATACACAGGGGAAACAAGCGGAACGGCCTGTACGAGGAGTGGTACGACGGCGGCGGCATAAAGCTCCGGGTCAACTACAAGGACGGGGAAAAGAACGGCGAGTACACGTATTATTTCAGCGGCGGCGGAGTGATGTCGGAATGTCATTACACCGACGGCGTCAAGACCGGAGAGGAGAGGTATTACGGCGGCCGCGGCCAGCTCGAGTCCGTCACCGTCTACGACGAGAAAGGGAACGGCGTCTCCAGGAAGGAATACCACGCCGACGGGAAGACCGTGAGCGCCGAAGGTCTGTTGACGGGCTGGAGAAACAGGTTCGGCACATGGCGATTCTACGACAGTGACGGTTCCCTCAAGGGAACGAGCGAATACGGAGAAAGGAAGTGGAGCGACGCGTATGGAGGATATGTCCAGCAGATAAGAAACTACGACGCGGACGGGAAGATGACGTC
>JAJPYT010000046.1 GCA_021204845.1 Prevotellaceae bacterium
TAATATCTTGAGTACCTCTGGCACTCATCGGCACTGCGTGCCTCATCCGCAGGCCATAAAGGCCTGCGGCTAACCATGTGGAGTGGCTCCGCCACTCGTACTGCTTGCGAACGGCAAAGCCCTCATCGAAGATAAACTCTATGTATCCCATTATTGGCACGTCCTCAATATTTATATAAAGAAAATGGGCGAAAGCTTGCTGCGATAAGGAAATGTTTTGTACCTTTGCAACGCATTTGCGAGATAGTGGCATTAAGAGTGAGGCTGCTATTCGACAAACAAGTTTAACTAATAAAGTACAACATTATGTATTTGACTTCGGAAAAGAAGACTGAACTGTTCAGCACCTATGGCAAGGGAGCCACAGACACAGGCAGCGCGGAGAGCCAGATAGCTCTGTTCTCCTACCGCATCTCGAACCTGACCGAGCACATGAAGAAGAACCGCAAGGACCATTGCACCGAGCGGACCATCACCAAACTGGTAGGTAAGCGCCGTTCTTTGCTCAACTACTTGAAGGCTCGCGACATCGAGCGCTACCGCGCCATCATCAAGGCTCTTGGCCTGCGTAAGTAACAGGCAGCCGGTAAGACAAGGGAAACCAATAAAGCTGCAGCGACACTGCAGCTTTTCTTTTTTATATTATAATCCCCTTAGAGACAATATGAAGAACTACTTGAAGATTATCCCCGACGTGCTGGTGATAGTGTTTTTCGTCATCATCAGCGTGGCATATTTCTGGAACCCCCTGATGGACGGCAAGGTGCTCACGGGCGTGGACCACGACGCGTCCCTCGGCTCGGGAGTGGAGATGCAGCGATACAGCGCCGCCCACAGAGGGGAGCGCACGCGCTGGACCAACACCATATTCTCCGGCATGCCCACCTACCAGATGTCGCCCTCTTACGACAGCACCGAGATGCTGGGCTACGTGCAAGACGTTTACCAGCTGTGGTTGCCCTCGGTGGCGGCATACGTGTTCATGATGCTCCTGGGCTTCTACATCCTGCTGCGCGCCTTCGACTTTCGCGCATGGATGGCTGCTTTGGGAGCTGTGTTGTGGGCGTTCTCCAGTTACTATTTCATAATCATAGCCGCTGGTCACATCTGGAAGTTCCTCACTCTCTGCTACATTCCGCCTACCATTGCGGGCGTGGTGCTCTGCTATCGCGGCAAATATCTCTGGGGCGTGGTGGTAACAGCCATCTTCACCGCCTTGCAGATCCTCTCCAACCACGTGCAGATGTCGTACTACTTCCTCAGTGTGATACTGTTCATCGTCATAGCATACCTTATTAATAGTATACGTACGCGCGAGTACATCCCCTTCCTCAAGGCCAGCGGCTGCGCCCTGCTGGGAGCGGCTATCGGTATCTGCATCAATCTCTCCAATCTCTACCACACATACGAGTACAGCAAGGAGACCATGCGAGGCAAGACGGAGCTCACACACAAGACCAAGGACGCGGCTGACCAGACTAACAGCGGACTGGAGCGCAGCTACATAACGGCATGGAGCTACGGGATAGGGGAGACGTGGACTCTGCTTGTGCCCAACGCCAAAGGCGGGGCTTCCGTGCCGTTGACCCGTAACAAAGATGCTATGGCAAAGGCCAGCAACCAGTACCTGCCCCTCTATCAGCAATTAGGGCAATACTGGGGCGAGCAGCCTGGCACCAGCGGTCCCGTCTACGTGGGAGCCTTCGTGCTCTTCCTCTTCGTGCTGGGGCTGTTCATAGTGAGAGGTCCCATGAAGTGGTGTCTCCTTGCCGCCACCTGCCTAAGCATTCTGCTCTCGTGGGGCAAGAACTTCATGCCCTTCACCGACTTCTTCCTCGACTACGTGCCAATGTACGACAAGTTCCGCACCGTGGCCTCAATATTGGTGATTGCCGAGTTCACCATACCCATGCTGGGAATGCTTGCCCTTAAGAGACTGGCGGACGAGCCCGACTTCCTGCGTGGCAGGACGGGCCGCTACTCCAACATGACGTATATGTATATTAGTCTCGCCCTCACGGCAGGGGTATGCCTGCTCTTCTGGCTCATGCCCGACGTGTTCTTCGGCAACTATGTCTCCACTGTTGAGCGTGCCGGCATAGAGAGTCTTGCCCAGTACGGCTGGCCGGTGCAGGACGTTATAGCCAACCTCAGCGAGATGCGCCGTGCCATGTTCACCGCCGACGCCATGCGCTCTTTCCTCATCATCATTGTGGGCTTCGTGGTTCTCATGGTCTACAGGTGGCGCAAGATAGGCACCGTGAGCATGTGCTTCTGCCTGATTGTGCTATGTCTCGCTGACCTGTGGGGAGTGAACAAGCGCTATCTCAACGACGAGATGTTCGTGCGTCCCACCCCTCCCCGTCAGGCTATTCCCATGACATACGCCGACACTCGCATATTGCAGGACCCCGAGACGTATTACCGTGTGCTGAATCTCACGGTCAACACCTTCAACGACAACACCACATCGTTCTACCACAAGAGCGTCGGTGGCTACCATGCCGCCAAGCTGCGCCGCTACCAGGAGCTGATAGAGGAGCATATACTTCCCGAGATGGAGAGCATCAGTTCCGTGGAGTCGCTCGACAGTTGTGGCGTGCTCAATATGCTCAACACCAAATATCTCATCACCGACCCCAACGGTGAGCCTGTGGAGAATCCCTATGCCAACGGCAATGCTTGGTTCGTGGACGACCTCCAGTATGTTGCTGATGCCGATGAGGAGATAGGCGGGCTGCACGGGCTTGACACAAAGCGCAAGGCTGTGGCGGACCGACAGTTTGAGCAGGTGTTGGGCGAGGCACAGCCCGACTCCACAGCCAGCGTAAGGCTCACCAGTTACGAGGCTAACGCATTGAGCTATGAGGCAAACTCCACGAAGGGCGGCGTGATAGTGTTCAGCGACATCTTCTATCCTGGCTGGACGTGCACTGTTGATGGCGCTCCCGCGGAGATAGGTCGTGTGGACTACGTGCTGCGTGCCATACACATAGCGGAGGGCAAGCATGAGGTGAAGATGAAGTTCGACCCCCAGACACTGCACACCACAGAGACCATTGCCTACGTGGCATGGGGGCTGCTCGTGCTACTGTTCTTGGGCTCGCTCTTGAAGTCAGGGCTTGACTATCACTCTAAGCGCAAACCATAAGTGCTCCGCCACGGCTACTGGCCAGCCATAGTGCTTAGCCATAATGCGTAGCCGTTCCATGAGAGACTTGCGGTGGTTCTTGGTGGTAAGTCCTTCGCTTAGATAATCGGTAAGTATCATTCCCGTGTTAAAGGTGGGCAGGTTCCGTCGCCTGCCCTCTTTCATTATGCGTATCGTCCAGTCGTAGTCGGCTGAATAGCGATAGTTGAGGTAGTCGTATGGTGTCTCTTTGGCTATGGCGGTGAGGGCATAGAAGCTCTGGTGGCACACCAGCATGCCGCTCTTGAAACTGTTTACCGTTAGCGTCTCTGGAGCCCTCAGCCTTCTCTGGCGCAGGAACTTCCCCTCTCCGTCCACTATGTCCGTCTCCCCATACACCACGCAATAGTCCCTCTCGCCCGTCATTGCGGCCATCTCTTCCAAGATAGTGCGGTAGTGCAGCTTATCCCCGGCGTTCAGGAACACTATGTATTTCCCCGTCGCCAGCCTTATGGCTTTGTTCATGGCGTCGTACAGTCCCTTGTCCCTCTCGCTCACGGTGCGTACCGCGCGCCCCTGCTTTCCCTCGTTGCGTTTAGCGTATTCCCCGACTATCTCCATGGTACGGTCGCCCGACAGCCCGTCCACTATAATGTGCTCATAGCCCTCATACGTCTGCCCCTCCACGCTTCTCAGTGTACGCTCTATGGTCTCCTGCGCGTTGTAGGTGACGGTCACGATGGAGAATAGCGGCTTATCTCCCATAAACTTCAATGTATTTCCTTGCCACACGGTTCTCGTCGTACTGGTACGCCGCGTAGTGGCAAGCCGCGTCCCCCAAGCCCGGGGTGTTCAGCACATACTGCACTCCGTCCGCCAGGTCCTGGCAGTCCTTGTAGTTCGCCACATATCCGTTGGCGAGGTGGTCTATCATCTCTGGTATGCCTCCCGTGCGGAAGCCTACGCAGGGCGTGCCGCATGCCATGGCCTCCACTATCGTGTTGGGCAGGTTGTCGAACAGCGTGGGGGTTATGAACAGGTCGGCCGCCCTGTATATGTCCACCAGCTGGTCAGGCGAGCTTATGTAGCCGAAGGAGTAGACAGGGTAGGAGAGCGTCTCCGCCAACTGCTCGGCGTGCTGCCCTATCACTATGAACCCTATGTTCACCTCCGTCTCGGTGGCGTTCCTCTTCTTTATTATTTGCGCCATCTCCGCCAGGAACTGCATGCCTTTGCGCTCGTCCGTCACCTTCTGTGAGCCGAAGAGTATAAGTTCCTTCTTCAGCGGCAGCGACAGGGCCTTCCTCGCCTTCACCTTGTCGCCGGGGCGGAAGAGCTCAGTATCAAGCGGGTTCGAAATGCAGCTTATGCTCTTCCCCTCCAGCAGCGAGCTGGTGTGTGCCTGCTCCTCCAGCCAGTGGCTGCACGTCACGAACCTTATGTCCGCGTCCTTGTACAGCTCCTCTTTCTTCTGGAACGTGCGGTAAGAGACATCCCTCCTCCCGGGGCTCGCCAGCAGGGGGCACTCCCTGCACTGGCTCCTGAACTTTAGGCATTCCCCGGAGTAGTGGCATATACCCGTGCAGGGCCACATGTCGTGCATGGTCCACACTATGCGCTTGCCCGAGCGCACTATCCTCCGCAGGTTCCCCATCGACAGGTAGCCTTGGTTTATCCAGTGCAGGTGTATCACGTCGGCTTCCCTGAACTCCCGCAGCCTTGTTATGTCTGTACCGTCCGAGGCTATGTCCATGGCGAAGAGGTTCCGCTTGTGGAACTTGTTCAGCGCCCAGATCCTTGCCCTCTCGAGGGTGAAGTTCATTTGGTACTTCCACTCCGCGGTGGCGTTCACCACCCTCGCGTCGTCCGTCTGGCGCTGCGCCACCAGCATCTTGGCCTCCGCTCCGTTCTTGTTCAGCGCCCTGCACAGGCGTTTGGCCGCTATGGCTGCCCCGCCCGCAATCTCCGAGGTGTTTACTATCAGCACTTTCATCGTCTCACCTTTTTATATATGTAACGTACCGCTTTCCCCAATGGAGTGTATCTTATGCCCCAGTCCCTTATGGCTTGGGCGAACAGTCTCTCGGTCTCCGCCTCCGCCGCGGGCGAGTCTTCCCTCTCCAGCCTCAGCCGTCGTTGCAGGGGCTCACGGTCATATTCGTAGTGCTGCAACAGTGCGCATGAGCGGAAGTGCGTGCCTCCCGACAGTCCCACGTTTCTCACCATCGTGTGGCAGGGGGTTAGGCACAGCCCTCCCGCCTTGTATATGGCAAGCTCCCAGCAGATGTCCCAGGGTATAGGTCTCTTGTCCAATGACTTCAGGCAGGGGAACAACCCTCCGTATTGCATGGTGTCCATGTCCTCGGCGCTCATTCCCTCCAAAGCCTCCTCGCGGTCTTTGTACGGGCGGAAGTGCCTGTTCCACTTCTCCCGCCACGTCGCCCAGCCCCATCCGCTCATGTGCGGTGTGAAGTAGTAGTCCTTCTCCCTGTCGAGCGACAGGTTGGTGAAGCCCGACACGTGCATCACCCTCGGCTCGTCGGCGTACATCTCCAGCGCCTCGTTCATGTATTCCAGGAAGTGTTTGCCGGTCACTATGTCGTCCTCCAGCACTATCACCCGCTCGCTCTCACCGAACATTTGGGCTATCCCCTCCATTATGTTGCGCTCTATGTAGAGGTTTTCCTCCCTTTCCACTATGGTCATGCTCCTCAGCAGCCCCTGCCTTTCTGCCCTCTCCTTCACCTCGTGCAGATAGTCTCGCAGCTTCCTCACCTCTGCCCACGACTTCCAGTCCCTTCCGCCGTCGCTGAACACATATAGCCTTGTCCTCCCTGCCACTGTGTTGGCGAGCAGTGCATCCATCGTCTTCCTTGTGTTGTCAGCACGGTTGTAGACAAACATTGCCACGGGCGCTTCTGTCATATTCCTTCCCTCTTTGCCCGGCAAATATACTCATTTTTTACCTTAAAGGAGTGATACAGACGTGCAAAACTTCTGTGCTTGAGAGAATGCCTCTATATCACGGACACATCCGAGAGCTCGCCCGCGAAGGCGTGCAGTGCGTCTTCTATGCGTTTCTTCTGCTGCTGGCGTGGCTTGGAGCGCCCATGCATATAAGCCCACAACTGTTTCTGGTGCACACCCGTCAGGCGCTCCAGCCCGGAGAGGGACATTATACTGCCGAAGTGCAGCAAAAGGCTTTGTATGTCATAGCGCCATGCCAATCGGTATTCTCCTCTTATGGGTGCCGGCCATTGTTCCTCTGGCAGCGTCTCTTTTATCAGGGAGATAGCCTTCTCCACGTCCTTCTTGCAGTCCTCTATTGTATTCCCGGCGGCATAGATGCCGTCACAGTTCTCCGCATAAGCCCCAAAGCTATCCGCGCTTGCGCATATATTCATCACTATCGTTTCCATAACAGAGAATATTTAGTCATACATTATTTACGTCAAGGTTCACAAATTCATATCCTTAGCTATCTTCTTCCGCAGAGGTTCGGGTATCTCCTTCGCTCCATGGAAAGGCACGGGGCAAGAAAGTTTTCCTCCCTTCATATAGAAGTAATGACTGCCTACCGAGTGGCTAAATTTCCAGCCCGCTGATATTATTTGGCGATGGAACTCCTTATACTTCATATCTCACGGCAAAGATAGAAAGATTTCTATTAATAATCAATCTAACTGTAGAGAAAACTCCACGCTGTACCACTATAGGGTGTGTGTCAAAATGGGATTCGCAAAGAAACCATGCGGCACAAAGCAAAAAGAGCGCCGAAGGTGCTCCCCCTTGGTAGCCGGGGGTTCTAACCCCCGGTA
>JAJPYT010000120.1 GCA_021204845.1 Prevotellaceae bacterium
CTTCGCTTATCATGCCTTTGTCGTCACTTGCCACAACGTGGAAAGTGAGTTTCCGTCCTTCGATTGCCACGAGTGTGGCGGTAGCTTTTATTGTCTGATGTTCCGCAGTGGGGTGGAGGTGGGAGCAATTCATGTGTCCGCCCACCGTTGTGCTGTCTGCCGGAATGGAATCTGACACGCACAGCATTGCGGCGTTTTCCATAAGGGCGATCATGGCTGGAGTGGCCAGTACAGGAAGGTCTCCACTCCCTACGTTGATGGCCAGCATTTCAGCCGTGACAAGCCTCGAGCTGGTGTAAGTCTGCCCTATCTCCATACTTCGTGTCAGATCTCGTTGGCTTTCAGTTCCATCAACTTCCCGTTTCTTCTCACTACCAGTGTGAAGTCGTCGTGTGCAGCCTGGCGTACCAGACGCTTCTGCGCCAGGCGTATGCCCTCGTCTATACGCCGTTGTATTTCTTCGATATCAATATTTTGAGTAGTCGTCTTGGCAATCATTTCTCTTCTGTGGTGTATTTATCTTTAAAATTCTGGTAGAGCTCGTTCTCCATTATGTTTATCTTCCCTTCCTTCCATCCGCAGGCTATCTTGCGCGAGGGGCAGTCACTGTTGTCGTAGAGTGCCCAATAGTCCACAATCTGCGCGTACATCAGAAAAAGGTTTCTCAATCCGCTGGCGTAGCGGCGGTAAATCACGTCTATGGGTATGTTGTGTCCTCCCTGGCTCACACGCTTGGCGACGCGCTTCACTGCCTGCTCTGGCGAGGAGAGGGAGAAGAAGATGAGCGTCACGAAGTAGCCACGCCGCTGTGCCTGCTGAACCAGTTTCACGTAAGAGCGTGTGGATAGCGTGGTCTCGAAGGCGAAGGTAACCCCTTCCTTCAATAAGTACACGATTCTCTCAATCATCAGTCTTCCCGCTTGTATAGCCACGCCCTCGGCGTTGAACGGCGACAAGCCCCGTGCTATTTCATCAGCGTTGACGAACTCCTGGCAATTCAGCATTTCGGGAAGCACAGTGAACGAGGCTGTAGTCTTGCCCGCTCCGTTGCATCCCGCAATGATGTAGAGTTTCTTTTTCGTATCATCCATAGCTGCCTGTTTTTTTGTTTATTTGCCCAAGAGGTCGGGGCGCAGCTTCTGGGTGCGCTCCATGCTCTGTTGCAGTTCCCATTCTTTTATCTTGGCTTCGTGCCCTGAGAGCAGAATCTCAGGCACTTTCCATCCCTTGTAGTCGGCTGGTCTGGTATACATGGGCGCACTCAGCAGTCCGTCTTGGAAACAGTCTGTCAGTGCGCTCTCCTCGTTACCAATGGCTCCAGGCAACACTCGCACAATAGCGTCAGCCATCACGGCAGCCGCCAGTTCTCCTCCCGTCAGCACGTAGTCTCCTACGCTTATCTCGCGAGTGATAAGGTGTTCGCGAATACGCTGGTCTATGCCTTTGTAGTGTCCGCAAAGAAAGATGAGGTTCTCTTTAAGGCTAAGCTCGTTGGCTACTGGCTGTGAGAATTTCTCCCCGTCGGGCGAGGTGAATATAACCTCGTCGTAAGTGCGCTGCTCTTTAAGGGCGGAGATGCAGCGGTCTATAGGTTCGCATTGCATCACCATGCCGGGGAAACCGCCAAAGGGATAATCGTCCACCCGCCGCCATTTGTCGGTGGAGTAGTCGCGCAGGTTGTGGAGATGAATATCCGCCAGCCCCTTCTTTTGCGCGCGTCCTATGATGCTTTCGTTGAGGAAGCCCTCAATCAGTTCCGGCAGCACTGTGATTATATCTATTCGCATGCCCTGACTCTCAATACAATTGCAAAAATACTCTTATTTTGCCGTCTTGCCAAACTTTACTCCTTTTATTTGCCTGTTATGCTTCCGCTGCGCTTGCCGCGTTTGTATGAGCGGTATTCGTCTAACGGAATCTCCACATCCGGCTCCTTTAGCCCACCTTCCTGTGGCAGGCGGAAGCACAGATACTTTATGTTTATGCCCTGCGCAAGCCACATCTGTTCGTAGTATGTCTTGATTGCCCTGGCTTCCTGTGCCGCTCCCTCGTCTGTATTGCCGTATAGATCGTCCGTCACTGTCACGCAGTCCAGTTGGTTAGCGCGCAGCATTTCCCGTGTATATGTGAAGAGGAAGTTGCTGTCAGTCTTCAGGTGGATGAGCCCATTCTCTTTCAGGAAGTGGCGGTAGCGTTGCAGGAAGTATGTGCTTGTGAGCCGTTTAGTCGCTTTCTTCATCTGTGGGTCGCTGAACGTGAGCCATATCTCGCTCACCTCCCCAGGGGCGAAGAAATGGTGGATAAACTCAATGTTCGTGCGCAGGAAGCCAACGTTCCCCATTCCCTCTCGCAGAGCTTCCTGCGCTCCAGTCCACATTCTGGCTCCTTTTATGTCCACCCCGATATAGTTGTTATCGGGATGGGTTGCTGCCAAGCCAATAGTATATTCGCCACGTCCACAGCCTAACTCCAGAACAACAGGACGGTCGTTGCCGAAAAAGTCTCTGTGCCAGTTGCCTTTCAGAGGGAAAGACGGCTCCTCAGAGTTTGCCCGAAAGCTACACTCCACCACCAAGGGATTTGCGGCTATGTCAGCAAACTTCGCCAGCTTTCCTTTGCCCATTCTTTATTTCAGCTCTGTTATGTCTATAACGTCCTTGTCGTTGTAGTCCAGATTCTCTCCTGCCATGCCCCAGATAAATGTGTAGTAGTATGTAGCGCTGGCAGCGTGTATGCTCCATTCGGGCGACATTACGGCCTGTTCGTTGTGCAGCCAAATCACGCGCGTCTCTTGTGGTTCGCCCATGACGTGGCTTATGGTCTGTGTCTCAGGTAGATTGAAGTAGTAGTAAGCCTCTATTCTGCGTCCGTGAGTGTGTGGAGGCATAGTGTTCCACACGCTTCCTGGTTCCAGCTGGGTAAGTCCCATTTGCAGTTGGCATGGACCCTCTTCCAATGAAGTGTTCACAATCAGCTGATAGATGGTGCGCTGGTTGCTCTCCTCGAGCGAGCCGAGCGGACCTAACACGGTAGCTTTCAGCGACTGAATCTTGCCGTTCTTTCTTCCGTCGAGTGTCACCCACTGTGTCTTGTAGTGCTGATGCGCGCAGGCAGAGTTGATGTAGAACTTGGCTGGATTCTGTGGGTCTTTGCTGCGAAAGACGACTTCCTGGTTCGACTCCTGGTCTTTGCCCAAGTGCCCGCGGCCAACGTAGAGGGCTTCCTTGGGTCCGAGCGGATATTCCACTCCGTCCACTATTACCGAGCCTTCGCCCTGTCCGCAGTTTATCACTCCCATCTCGCGGCTGTGCAGGAAGTATGGCTCCCTCAGCTCGTCGAAGGTTTCCAGTTTCAAATCCTTTGTCACGGGCATTGCACCGCCGAATATGAAGCGGTCGTAGTGAGAGTATGTCAGGTTAATCTCGTCAGCTTTCATCACGGTTTCCATCACGAAGCGGTCGCGCAACGTCTGCGTGTCGTAGTGCTTCACGTCGTCGGGGTGGCAAGCAGTCTGGAAACTGACGTTCTGCTGCGCCTTTGCGCCCATGGCACACGCTGCGAGGGCGGCAATCATTATAAACTTCTTCATAGTTTTATTTGTTTTTAATTACTCTTCTGTTCCACAAAAGCATTGCCACGGCAGCCACCGTGAGCACCGCTGCGCCTATGTACTTCAGATATTTTATGCCCGCGTAGATGATGGTGGAGAAGGGCGACGAGGCAAAGTCGAGTGAGCCGGCGGAGAAGCCTTCAGGCACCTGCACAGCCTTGTCGTCAGGATGTATCGCCGCCACCGAATGGGCAGCGCTCGTGAAGTCACCAGCCATCCACGTCACGAAATAGAGCCCTATAACCATCAGCACCAGCCCGATTATAACGCTCTTCACCACATTTCCGTGAGTGTAGGGCAGAATCATTACGAACACATAGAACATTCCAGCCAGAGACGCCAGAGGCAGGAACTGGTTGCCAGGCAGAGCAACCGCCAGCGCCAGCGTGATAGGCATGAGCAGCAGACTTGCTATAAGGGTGGTCGGGTGGCCTATAACCAAGGCTGGCGACATGCCTATGTAAAGCTCCGCATTCTTGCCGAACTTGCGTGCTATGAGCTCGCGTGTCGCGTCGCTTATGGGTTTCAGTCCCTCAATGAAGAGGGTCGTAATGCGAGGAATCAGTTCCATCACCGCTCCCATTTTTATTCCCAAGTCGAGGGTGGCAGGTATGTTGTCCACAAGTTCCTTCCCGTTCTGGCAAGCCAGACAGCCAATGACAATGCCGATTATTACACCAAGGAATAGCGGTTCCCCGAAGAGACCGAATTTCTTCTTCATTCCCTCAGCGTCGATGTTCAGTTTCTCGAATCCTGGTATTTTGTCGAGCAGCTTGCTTATTCCTATGGCAAAGGGAGTAAAGCCTTGGCAGAAAGGTTGTGGAATGCTTATCCCCTCCATGCCTGGGTAGAACTGCTGGAATTTCTTTGCCGTGAGGTCTGCCAGCACCAGCGTTATCACATAGCAGATGATGGCGGCGAAGAAGCCCCATATTACTGGATACGACCAGCCCGCGGAACTGGAAAGGAAGTAGACCACCGCGCCTATGAAGGCGAAATGCCAATAGTTCCAGAGGTCGATGTTCACTGTGCGCGTGCAGCCCAAGAGCAGCAGCACGAGGTTCACGCCAAGGCAGACAGGAATTATGAATGCCCCCACAGTGGTGTTGTATGCCACAGAGGCTGCGGCTGGCCAGCCCATGTCGAAAACCTGAAGGTTCAGGTGATATATCTCAACTACCCTGTTAAGGGCAGGGCCGAGGCTCGAGGTCAGCAGTCCCGTGATTACGCTCAAACCCACGAAACCCACGCCCACGTATAGGCCGCTCTTTAACGCTTTACTGAATTTGATGCCAAGGCACACACCTAAGATGGTGAATATAATAGGCATCATTACTGCGGCTCCCAGGCCGATAATGTAACTGAATACTGCTTCCATGATTTAGAGTTTAAGATTTTATGTTGTGGGCGCGGCTTGCCGTCCTCATGTCGTGCAAGTTCATGTTCGCGCCCATTAGTGTCTCACATTCAATCAAGGGCAAAGGTGCAGTTGCCTATGTTCTGTCCGTCAGCGAAGATGTCAGCCCGGTAATTACCTCCGCTCAGCGTCTCGTTCACGTCCCAGTATACAGTCACGCCATATTCCTCACCGCTGTATTCTATGTCTTTGCGTATGCTGTATTTCAGCGTCCTGTTCTCGTAGGGGAAGGTTCCGCCCTGGCTCAGCACGTTGCCCGTCGGGGTGGTGATAACCACGTAGATGGTCTTCATTCCAGTCTCTGCCGTCACGTTCCTTGCTATGTTGAAGGAGATTTGGAATTTCTTGGCGTCCTTGGCCTTGCTCGTCTGCTTGGTTTTCTTGTTCAGCGCTATTGCCCTTATGTTGTTTGCATCCAGTTGTGCGGCTATGGTCACCTTGTTGCTCAGCGACTCCCTCTCGGTCCTCAGGCTGCTTATGTGCTCGTTAGCCTGCTGGTTCTCCTGCTTCAGGTTCTGGTTTTCTGCCGTGAGCACCTGGTTCACGCTGTTCAGCGAGTCTATCTGCATCACGTAGTTGCGCAGTATTTCCCTCAGTGTGGCCAGTTCTTTCTTTAGTCTCAGTATCTCAGCCGCGTCGGTGTCCTTGGTGCGCTGCAGCTCTTCCAGCAGGGCTTGGGTGCGCTTTTGCTCCAGTTCCAGCTGAGCCACCAGCGAGTCGTTGGTCACCTGCGTCTGCAGCTCCTGGTACTGTCTCACGAAATCTTCATATTCATTCTCAGTCTCTTGCTTCGTCACCTCCAGCAGTTCCTGGTATTCTTTCATCATCTGCTTGTCAGTTCCAGCCTTTGCTGTCTTCCATATCAGGAACACCAGCAGCACTACCACAATCAGGGCTGCCACCGAGCCGCCCCATATCATCAAACTTCTTTTCCTGTCCATTTCCGTTTTCTTCAGAATTAATGCCTGCGATTCGCAAAGTTATATAAATTTTCCCATAAGCCAAAGCAAAAAGTCGCTCATATTTTCCCAGATTGAAATTCTTTGTTACCTTTGCGTCTAATATCAACTCTCTAACCCATCTATCGCTATGAAGAGAATATTCCTGTTGCTACTTGCAGCCTTCCTGGGCGCTTTAGCTTTTGCTTCTGGGCTTGAACAGATAAACACCACCACGGTGGAAGTAAGTCTTGCCGACGGGGAACGTATGTACATAGACTTCTACGGACCCAACATTTTCCGCCTTTTCCTCGACCCCGCTGGTGGGATGGTACGCCCGCCACAGGTCAGTCCCCAGGCAGAGATACTGGTCAGCAATCCTCGCCGCGAGGTAGCTCTCAGCGTGCAGGGCAGTGAGATAAGCACAAGCCGGCTCACCGTCCAGGTAGACGCTTCCTCTGGTTCCCTGCGGGTCAGCGGTCCCTCTACGGAAGGGCTCACCATTTCCGCTCCCACGTTCCAGAAGGGGCGCGCCAGCATCTCCCTCTCTCAGTTGCCCGACGAGTATTTCTTCGGGGGCGGAGTGCAGAACGGCCGCTTCAGCCATAGAGGCAAGATTATAGCCATAGAGAATACCAACAACTGGGTGGATGGCGGTGTAGCCAGTCCCACACCCTTCTTCTGGAGCACAGGGGGCTACGCTGTCATGGCGTATACCTTCGCTCCAGGGCGTTACGACTTCGGGGCTACAGAGCCCGGCACCACGCTTCTCATGCACGAGACCGACCGCATCGACTACTTTTTCATGTTCGACCAAGGTTGCGTCCCTCTTTTAGGCGATTTCTACCAGCTCACGGGCAACCCTGTCTTGCTGCCGAAATTTGCCTTCTACGAGGGGC
>JAJPYT010000026.1 GCA_021204845.1 Prevotellaceae bacterium
GTCCTATCAGTCACTTCCGACACAACGGAGGGTGCTACATCCTTCTCCTGTGCAAGGCGCTGCATAGTGTGCACTATGAAGGCACTCTCGTTGCGCTTTCCCCGCTGCGGCACTGGGGCAAGATAAGGCGAATCGGTCTCCAGAACCATGCGTTCTAAGGGCAGTTCCCTGACCACAGCGGGAAGACCACTCTTCTTATATGTCAGAATTCCGCCAATACCCAGCACGAATCCGTCGAACTCAAGCAGCTCATTAGCTTCCTCCAAAGTGCCTCCGAAGCAATGAAACACACCTCGGGGACCACGGTCTTTATATGTTTTCAGAACGTCAACCAGCTCTCTCTGCGCATTACGCGAGTGTATCATCAGAGGCAAATCCATGTCTATCGCCCACTCCACCTGCCGTGCGAAAGCTCTCATCTGCTGCTCCTTTCGTGAGGCGTCCCAGTAAAAGTCCAGCCCCACCTCGCCTATCGCCACGTAGGGATGATGCTCTTCAGCCAGCAGGACGTGCATTCTATCCAACGTTTCCCCGTAGTCGTCATTCACATCTTCGGGGTGCAAGCCCATCATGGGGAAGCAATAGCCAGGATACTTGCGGCAAAGAGCGAGCATAAGGTCAATGCTTTCCCAGTTTATGTTCGGCAGTAGTATCTTGGTCACTCCGGCACGCATTGCACGGTCTACCACATCATCTCTGTCATGGTCGAACTCTGGTCCGTAAATATGGCTGTGGGTATCTGTCATGACTGGCGATTTAGCAATTCTCCCATATACCGTTTCAGCTGCGCTTTCCGCTCGGCTGGCAGATTCAGCCGCTCCAGCGCACGCTCCGCCTCGCCAAAGTAGTGGTTTATCTTCGCTTTGGCAAGTTCGGGAATGCCTATCGCATTATAGAGCCGTGTCACCGCCTCCACCTTCTCCTCTGGGCGGCAGTCCCCGCTCTCCATCCACGACAGCAACTCTCTGTGCTGCTCATCATTAGCCAGAAGCAATGCGTTAATGAGCATATAAGTCTTCTTGTTGCAGAGAATGTCACCGCCTATTTTCTTCCCGAACACGCTGAAGTCGCCATACACGTCAAGGTAGTCGTCCTGCAACTGGAACGCCAAGCCTAAGCGCTCGCCCACAGTATACAGTATATCCGCATCCTTGCGGGGCGCGTCAGCCAATATCGCCCCCAGTTTCAGCGCACAAGCCAACAGCACAGATGTTTTCAGCCTTATCATCTCTATGTACTCCGCCTCTGTCACGTCTAATCGTGTCTCGAACTCCATGTCATACTGTTGTCCCTCCCCTATCTCCAAGGCTGTTCGGCAAAACAGCCGTATCACCTCGGGCAGATGGCGCGCCTGGCAGGTGGCTATGCGCTCGTATGCCAACACCTGCATCGAGTCTCCGCTCAGCACGGCAGTGTTATCGTTCCATAGTTTGTGTACCGTTGGTTTGCCTCGTCTCACCTCCGCCCGATCCATCAGGTCGTCGTGCAACAATGTATAGTTGTGATAAGTCTCAAGTCCTATGGCAGGCATAAGTATGCTCTCGGGGTCTTCCTTATAAAGGTTGTACGCCAAGAGCATCAGCACCGGGCGCATACGTTTCCCTCCCAACGAGAGCACATAGTTCACAGGGGCATAGAGACCTTGCGGTTCCCTGTCTTGTGGCAGAGCCTTCAAGCCCGCGTTCACCATCTCCAGAATTTGTTCACTTCCGTACATATTATATATAATGAGTATGAGGTAAAAAACAGAGGCTACCACTTTCGTTGAGAGGCAGCCTCTTTGATATATCTGTTCCTATAAGAAAAGTATTCTTCAGTTCCAGCGAGTTTTAGTTCAAGCGGAACATCACAGGCAGCACGTAACGCATACGCACGGGCTTGTTACCCTGACGCGCTGGCTTCCACTTCGGCATAGCCTGCACCACACGCACGGCTTCCTTCGAGAGGTTGTCGTCAGGTGAGCGCAACACGTTCACGTCCACAATGGTACCGTCCCTGTTGATGACGAACTGCACCGATACACGCCCCTGCACACCCTGCTCCTGGCAGATGGCAGGATACTTGATGTTCTTGGCAAGCCAAGCATAGACATCGCCCGGGAACTCAGCGCTCTCCTCCGGCACATCTAAGATACGGTCGTCGTCCACATCCTCAACCACGGGAGCGGGAGGTCCTGCCACGACTGCCGACGGCGCACCCGTACCGACAGCATTTGTAATAGCCTGGTTAACTTCCTCGGTGGTCTGTATCTCCTCCTCGGGCAACTCCTGGTTGTTGTCCACCAGATCCAAGATTTCTGGTGTCACAGGGGCTGCTGCTGGGGGCGGAGCCGCAACAACTTGTTCTTGTTTGGTGATTGGGATCATGTCTTCCTCAACCGCCATATCATAAATGGGTTCGTTGTCCTCCTCTATCTTCACCTCGCGCTGAGTCCACTCAAACGCGACGAAGATGGCTGCCAACACGAACACGTAACCGATGAGCATGCTAGTCGACGACTGAGCATTCATCTCTTGATTAACCGTATTGTTTGTTTCCATTTGGTATGTAGTTTTAGTTTTATCCAGTAAGTCTGACGGCAAATTTAGTATATTTTTTCGTCCACGTCAACGTTTCACGCAATTTTTTTATGAGAAAAACGTTTTTTTAATCAAATAGCCTAAGCGAGGGAGCGAGTTTTCGAGGGAAAAGACCATAAGATAACGGGAAAAAGACTACCTTTGGGCTTGTAAGCGACTAACGAACGACTAACGAGCGACTAACGAGCGAGAGAGAAAGAGGGAATCTATGAAGCCACATTCACCACTACTGGCATGCGCTTTTACGCTGCTTGTCTGTGCCGGAGCCTCGGCTCAGGAGAGCACCAGTGTCTTCAATTTCCTCACATTACCAAGCTCAGCCCACGCCACCGCCTTGGGAGGCAAGAACATCTCCCTTATCGACGACGACGCGTCCCTCACGTTTCAGAATCCCGCTCTGCTGGCGAGTGTCAGCAGTGACATGCTCAACCTCAACTTCCTCACCTACATGAAGGGCTGCAATGCTGGCAGTGCCAGTTACGTGCGCATGGCTGGCGAGCGTGGCACATGGGGGGTAAACGCCCAGTTCGTCTCTTACGGCTCCATGACCGAGACCCTCGAGACGGGTGAGATCTTAGGCACAACGAATGCTTTAGACGTGGCTATCAGCGGGCTATACAGTTATAATCTCAGCGACCGCTGGGCGGCTGGCGCAACAGGCAAGCTCATCTACTCCTCCTACGCTGGCTACACGTCGTTTGCCATGGGAGTGGACCTCGGTCTCAACTACTACGACGAGGAGCACGATTTCTCATTCTCAACCGTGGCTGCCAACTTGGGCGGGCAGCTGAAAGCCTTCGGTGACGTGCACGAGCGTCTGCCCTTCGACCTCAGGGTGGGCTTCACCAAACGCGTCGCCCACACTCCTTTGCGCGTCAGCGTCACCATGACTGACTTCACCCGCTGGAGCCAGAAATATTTCTATAACGCTGAGAAGAACCCCAGTTTCGGGCGCATACTCATGAATCATTTCAACCTTGGGCTCGACATCGTGCCTGTGCAAACCGTTTATGTGGCAGTGGGTTACAACTTCCGCCGCGCCTATGAGATGAAAGCCGCCGGCAGCAGTCATGCGGCTGGTCTCACTTTGGGAGCAGGTCTCAATCTCAAGAAGTTCAAACTCGGTGTCGCATACGCCAAGTACCACGTCAGCACTCCCTCCCTCTCCGTTTCGTTAGGATACATATTATAACATGAATAAGATAACTATAGCAATAGACGGACACTCTTCTTGCGGCAAGAGCACCATGGCACGCGACCTGGCAAGCCGCTTAGGTTACGTGTATGTAGACAGCGGCGCCATGTATCGTGCCGTCACGCTCTACGCCCTGCGGGGGGGCATAGCCCACGACGGGCAGATTGACGAGCCTCGCCTGCGTGATGCCTTGCCCGACATCAGCATTTCCTTCATCTTCAACCCCACAACGCAGCGCCCCGACACTTATCTCAACGGCGAGCTTGTGGAGCGTGAGATTCGCTCTCTCCAGGTCAGCTCCTGCGTCAGCCCCGTGGCGGCTCTTCCTTTCGTGCGCTCTGCCATGGTGGAGCAGCAGCGCCTCATGGGCGAGAAGGGTGGCATCGTCATGGACGGCCGCGACATAGGCACCACTGTCTTCCCCAATGCTGAGCTTAAGGTCTTCGTGACCGCCAGTGCCGAGGTACGCGCCCGTCGCCGCTATTTGGAGCTAACAGCAAAGGGACAGCAGTGCGATTTTGCCGACATACTGCGCAACGTGCAGGAGCGTGACTACATCGACAGCCACCGCGAGGTAAGCCCTCTGCGTCCCGCGCCTGATGCCGTCTTGCTCGACAACAGCGACATGACACCTGCAGGGCAACTCGAGTGGCTGCTCCATCAAGTAGAACTTAAGACTAACGTTTAGGCAGTGAGAATAGAGATAGACAAGGGCAGCGGCTTCTGCTTCGGTGTCACCCGCGCCATCAGCAAGGCAGAGGAGGAGCTCGCCACGGGGCAGCCTCTCTATTGCCTTGGCGACATCGTGCACAACGGGCGCGAATGTGACCGCCTTCAGCAACTGGGTCTCCGCACCATCGACCACGACCAGCTCTCGCGTCTCCATGACACGAAAGTTCTCTTGCGAGCGCACGGTGAGCCGCCAGCCACATATCAGCTCGCCCGCTCCAATGGTCTTGAGCTTATAGATGCCACCTGCCCCGTAGTGCTGCAACTGCAAGGGCGCATAAAGCGTGAGTACGACGAAGACCCGTCCCACCACCGCCAGATAGTAATCTTCGGGAAGAACGGACATGCCGAGGTGCTGGGTCTCGTGGGTCAGACAGAGGGCAGCGCCATAGTAATAGAGTCTCCAGAGGAAGTAAGCCGCCTCGATTTCAACCGCGACATCTCTCTCTACAGCCAGACCACCAAGTCGCTCTCTGGCTTTCGCCAGATAGTGGACTACATTCAGGCTCACATCTCTCCTTCAGCCACGTTCCGTTATTTCGACACCATTTGCCGCCAGGTGGTGGGGCGCATGGCTGGCATCCACGATTTCGCGACCCAGCACGATGTGGTTCTCTTCGTCTGCGGCCGCAAGAGCAGTAATGGCATTGCCCTCTTCAACGAGTGCCGCCTCGCCAATCCCCGCAGTTACATGATTGAGCATGCCGCCGAGATTCTCCCCCAATGGCTGACAGGCAGCTCTTCAGTAGGCATTTGCGGTGCCACCAGCACGCCCAAATGGCTTATGGAGCAGTGCCGTGACTTCATTCAACAGAGTTGCGTATCTTCCTAATAGTATTCGGGAGCAGCATCGAGGGCAAGACGGGAATCCGCGAGTAGTCCGAGCGCCGAAGGTGCTCAACGAGGTCGTAACCGCCTACCTTCAGGTGGGCGGTGAAAGAGGCTACCTCCCAAAATGAGTGCCAGAGGTACTCAACATTCCTGCTAACCAGCACAAGCTCAATATCTTGAGTACCTCTGGCACTCTTTCTTCACTCGTGCCTCATCCGAGGGCCGTGAAGGCCCTCGGCTAACCATGTGGAGTGGCTCCGCCACTCGTACTGCTTGCGATTCCCATGTTGACACATCCTCAATCATCACCGCACTGATTCACGCACGTCAGTGCGCTGATTCACGTGCGTCAGTGCGGTGACTTCCCCGCGTTGCCACAGAGATTAGTTGTTGTGTTTGTCTGGCCAGAAAAAATATTGCCGCAAATACCGCAATCCCTATAGCAACATGTGTGTTGCGGTATTGCGGTAACTTAATATAGACTTAATAACATGACATACCCAAGAAATACCGCAATTACCGCAACGTATATGTACATAGGGGAATTGCGGTATTGCGGTAACGTCATTATTTTTCCTTCTGTGCCTATAGAGAGGGAGGGTAAGGGGAGCGTTCCTTGTGGTCATTATGCAGAAAATACACGCTGATTTCTGCTATTTTCCCTTTCAATTGCTAAATTATCTTAACTTTTATCATTATTTTTGCATTTTAGGTGATTGATTTGCCTTCTCGATCGTCTTTATAGTAAAGAGTCACAGAAACTATGTCATATCGAATGGACAAGATAGAGCAGCTCTTCCGCAGCAACTATGCGATACTTTATCGCACCGCCTTCTCCATCCTCAGGGATGAGGAGGAAAGCAAGGACATCGTGAGCGGAGTGTTCGCTAAACTATGCGAAGACCGCTACCCGCTGCCTGCCACGAGAGCCACGAGGGGCTTTCTTATGGTATGCGTGCGCAACGCCTGCATCGACATCATCAACCAGAAGCAGATGCGCGAGAGAGTCATGAGGCTCTATCCGCTTGACGACGAGCCGAACACGACGCTGCCAGACGCACATGAGGAAAGACTACAGCAGATTATGGACTTCATAGACAAGGAGCTGAACCCAAGGACCAGCCACATCTTAAAGCTCTGTTTCTCCGGCGGCATGAGCTACAAGCAAGCCGCCGACATAGTGGGCATAAGCGTCTCAGGCGTAAACAAGCACATAATAATAGCTCTGCAAGCCATGAGACAGAAGTTCGGGAAGAAGATTAAAGACGAGTAACATATAATAGGAAGTAAAACATTATAGAAAAGCGACACAGTTATGGATACAAACAGTAAATTGGAAAGGCTCCTTGAAATCTTGGAGCATCCAGACAGGTTCAGTGAGGAGGAAATCCGACAGGCGCTCGAGGATCCCACATGCCGTGAGTATTACAAACTCATCGCAGAGGCCCGTGAGGCGCTAGCTTACGGCGAGGGAGCGGACGCTCTCTCCAACATCGACGTGGACAAGGAATGGGAT
>JAJPYT010000112.1 GCA_021204845.1 Prevotellaceae bacterium
TCTATGGAGGGAAGAGCATAAGGCAATACAACCGCGAGATGTCGGAAGAAAGATAAAGTATAACCTGATACTACAATTAGGGAAAATGAGCGCTTGCGACAATAGAAATTCCGGGAATATCCTATTGTCACAAGCCTCTATTTCAGTGGTCGCCAAGCCCCTCGGCAGCGGCAAGGGAGAAGGCTTTCTCGATTACGGGAGCCATGTCGTAGTAGCGATACTCGGCTAAGCGCCCGGCAAATATGGTGGCAGGCTCTCGCTTTGCCAGCTCAAGATATTGGGCGGCAAGGGAGTTGTTCCTCTCGTCGTTTACGGGGTAGTAGGGCTCTGTGCCCTCGGTCCACTCCGAGGGGTATTCGCGTGTAATCACAGTCATTGGGGTCTGCTCCACCTCCTGCGGAGACATCTCGAAGTGTTTGTGCTCTATTATGCGAGTGAAGGGAACGGACGAGTCTGTGTAATTTATTACAGCGTTGCCCTGATGGTTCGCCTCTTGCAACACCTCATGCTCGAAGCGCAGACTGCGATAGTTGAGATGACCAAGAGTGTAATGGAAATATTCATCAAGAGGTCCCGTGTAGATTACCTTTTCCGCCAGTGCGCTGAGGGCTGCGCGGTCGGCAAGGAAATCGGTGGCTGTGCGCGTCTCAACGCCCTCGAGCAGGGCGCTGATAAGCAGGTTGTAGCCACCTCTCGGAATGCCCTGGAAGGAGTCTGTGAAGTAATTATTATCGTAGACAAAACGCACTGGAAGACGCTTGATAATGAAGGCTGGCAGACTCTGGCAGGGTCGCCCCCATTGCTTCTCGGTGTAACCTTTTATGAGCGTGTGGTAAATGTCGTGCCCCACGAGCAGCAGAGCCTGTTCCTCCAGATTACGCGGCTCTGTTGCGCCCTCTGCTCTCATGCGCTGGAGCGCCTCAGAGCGCTGCCTCTCCACCATGGCGCGCGCCTCGGCGGGGGTGGTTACGCCCCACATCTGGTGGAACGTATTCATGTTGAAGGGCAGGTTGTAAAGCCTGCCCTCCGATATAGCCAATGGTGAGTTAGTGAAGCGGTTGAATGGAACCAGGTCGTTCACAAGCCGCCACACCCGCTCGTTTGAGGTGTGGAAGATGTGCGCCCCATATTTATGCACGTTTATGCCCTCCACTCGCTCACAGCGTATGTTGCCTCCGAGTTCCTGCCTGCGGTCGATAACGAGGCACCGCTTGCCAGCCCCGTGGGCCAGGTGGGCAAAGGCGGCTCCCATGAGGCCGGAGCCTACAATGAGGTAGTCATACTGTTTCATAGTCATTTAACTGACGCAAGAGTTTTACGTGCCCCGAAGGGGAAGTTTATACCCAGACTGATGTTGGTGTTAGCATGATGTACGGGCAGGAACTGCGGCGTAATCTTGAAGAACATGTGGTCTGAGCCCACGAAGAAGTTGATGCCGCGGTGATGGGCGTTGAGCACCCAGCCGAATGAGCTGCCGAAGGTGGAGATGGCATAGCTGACACTGGCGTCGAACGACTTGCAGGGGAACCAGTTGGCTGAGAAGCGACCCTCGCTCCACGAGTATGAGCCCTGTATGCGAGTGGTGGAGAGGAAGCCTACTTTCAGGCGGTCCTTATAGTTGGGAATGGGAATGGTGTAGAGGGCGCCGAGGGTCATGGTAGCGCCCAGGGCACGTGCCTTGCCGCTTGTCTTGCTTGTCTTGTGGAAGTTGAAGAAATCCTCCAGTTCCGTGCCAAGGTCGTCGAGCTGGTCATCTATCTGGTTGTCGCTGTCGCCAGTGAGCCCCACCTCGTGGAAGCCGTCGAACGACCATTCACTGTCGGCGGTGCGCGCGTTGGTGGCGTTCTTCCACTTTATGAAGCCTATGTCGGTGAACGCTGCCGAGAGTTCCAGAAAGTCATAGAGCTGGTATGTGGCTCCCAAGTCGAAAGCCAGACCACCACCGTTAAGCCCTAAGTTGTCCGTGTCTATGTCGTCCCACGAGATGAGGTCTTCCTCGCCCGGATCATAGTCACGTCCTGCCTCCTGTTTTGTGGGAACTATGAGCCCCTTCACGGAGGCTGCCATCTCACCCTGTGACTGAATCTTCCACTCGTTGTCGCTCATGTTTATCTTCATGTCCTTAATCTTTGCCGTTGCCTGGGCAAGTCCCAAGAGGATTTTCACCTTAGCGCCCACGTTCAGGTTAGGGATAATATTGCGTGAGTGGCCAAGGGCAATCTCCGCGTAGTTGGTGGAGGAAACGCCAAAGTCGCCAATGTTGTAGGAAGTCTGGGAGCTTGTCATGCCTCGCTTCATGAAGGCGAAGAGCTCACGTGGCAGATTCATGCTGGTGGTGCTACGTACATTTATTTCCACTGTATTATAGCCTCCGAGTGTAAAGAAGCCTGCGGAGAGAATGGTCTCGCTAAGGTCCACGTTAAGACGGTTGTTGCTTCTCAGCCCGCCCAAGAACTGGTTGGCGCTCACGCTCTCGTGCATGAAGGTGGTGAGCCCGCCATTATACTTATATAAAAAGTCCGACACTCCTACGGTACTCTGAGCTCCCACATTGAGATTGCCAAGCACAGGCATACTGACGTAGTTGCTCTCTCCCGCTATGGCGGGGTTCATGCGATGGCGGAAGGTATATCCGTCAAGGAAGTAAGCCGAGCGTAAAGCTTGTTGGGCGTGTATCGCTGCCTGCGGCATCAAAGCTATGACTGCCAGCAGAGTAAATTTCTTTATGTTATTCATAATATATATGACCTACTTTGGTTTAAAATTGCAAGTTAGTTAAGATCTACAGTCACGCCGCCTACCAGTAAGAGTTTCACGTCTATCAGCTGTATGCTTTGCTGTTTATTGATGGGGATGCCTGCCGTCTCTTCCGAGTTATTTCCCCTCAAAGTCAGGATTATTCCGTCTAACTCGCTGATGTCTCCATCCTCGGCTGTAATGATAACTTTAATATCACTGTTAGTCGGATCGTCGGTTGTACCGGATTCCACAACAGCGTCTCCGCCATCTTCACCCGTAACAACGCACTTTATACCTGCTATCTCTGTGCCATCTTCCCTTATGGCTATTGCCGACGGGGTCAGTCCCATGGGAACCTTATTTATCACTGTGGCAGTGGCTTGCACCTCGTTCACTCGCTTGATATCGTCAATATCAGACCTCCATCCGTCGAGCGTGTCCTTGTAAGCTATCAGCAACTGGTCGCCAAAGTTCAGCGGAGCCACCATGGTATAGGTGATGTCCAGAGCGTATGTGTGCTCCAAGTCTACCCAGCCAGTGGCTATCACTGTTATTTCACTCACCTCCATCTGATTGGGGATACGACCCAGTAGAGTGTTTATATCCTTGATTTTCACATCCTTGTCAACGTCAATTGGCGCACCAATCTTAGAGAGGCAAATCTCCGTGTCTTTGTCTGGACCTGGGTTAACGCTAAGGTCTCCCTCCGTGGTTTCCAAGCCTTTGCCAATCACTAACGAGCTTTCATCGTTGGGGAAGTCAGCCGTCAGCTTAATCTGCGTCAGGTCGATATTCATTTGCGTTGAGTTGCTAATTGTAAGGTAAACCTGCGGATTCTCCCAGTCAAGTGAGGTCTCCTCGTCTTGCAGCACGTCAGGCACGTCGTCGAACGCCATTGGGTCAATATTCTCGTCCACGTTCGGGTCCATCACGCCATAAACGCTCTGCAACTTCATGTCGCCTATAGTCATGTCAGTCACAAGCTCGCAAGTGGCGCTTTCTCCCGATGCAAGTCCCACTGGACCATCAATGGCAACGTCGCCCTCCAAGTGCATGCTGCCCACAGAACCGTCTTCCTTGCTCCCAGGGCTGAACTTTATCTCATCCTTATCAATGCCAGTCGTAAAGTCGATTTCTGTGGCTTTAACTGTCAGAGTGGCAGGCAGGTTTATGGTGCCAGTGACGGTTATCTTGTTACCCGCCGTGCTGAAGTTGCCCGTTCCGCTCTTCTCTACCACCACATAATCTGGTAAGGCAATGGTGAAGCCCTCGTTTAAGGTCATCTGTCCGCCTGTGGCAGAGAACTTAATGTTTATCGTGGAAGAGACCTTGGCAGTGTCAACCTCCTGAATCGTGGCGCTCACGTCGGTGTTGCTCATCGTGTAATGACCCGTGTAAGCAGGAATCTCGAAAGAGGTGCTGCCGCTGAAAGGAATTGTCTGATTGTTAAAATCTACCGTAGTTCCAGTCACCGTCACTCCCTCCGTGGTCAGTGTCACGTGGTTTCCTTCTCCCTCATTGTCCGAGTAGAGATAGAGGTCGCCTTCAGCCATGCCATAAGCACCGGCTTTCGCAAACTTGACATTGCTGGACTCATCATCCTCGTCAATGTCTAAAATTTGGTCCATGGTCGCTTCCTCTGTCGTGCTGCCAGGCAGGAAGAGAGAGTCTCCACCGAAGGTAATCGTGTAATCGATGTCCTTGGTGAGGTCGTAGTCTTTGTCGACACAAGCCGACAGACCAGTTACGAGCGCAATTAACACCGCTGGAAGGCAGTGGCTCGTCAGTTGTTTTGTTCTCATAATTGTGTTATGTTGATTATGGATATTAATTTCAATTTTATTGCTTAGCACCTACAAAGATATACATACTTTCACATATGAGAAAAGAAATGTGAGAAAATTTTAATGTTTGACCTTAAAAAATATTTTTACCCACTTTGCCCCCATTCATGGGAAAAAGGGGCTTCCGCTTGCTTAACTAACAGAAAAATACTACCTTAGCAGCCGTATGAACACGTCACAAACTATAAAAACTGCCATTCTTTGGTTTGTCTCTTTTTGCATGATTGCATCCTGCTTATGGGGCAAGACGGCTCAGTTGTTGCCACTTCCGCAAGAAATCAGCCTCGACACCAATGCCTCGCGCTTCCGTCTCCACCGCAGCGTGCACCTCATTTCAGACAGTGCCAACTTCGAGCTGGAGCGTTTCATCAAGCAGCATTGCCGGCGCAAAGGAAAGGCAAGGGGCAGGATAGTCGTGAAGTTCGTGCAGGAAATAGATGGGGCAGGGGAGACTCCGCTTTGGGGCTATTCGCCTGAGGCTTACTCCCTCAGCGTAACGGCGGACAAGGTTATTATCCGTGCTGTCAGTAACACTGGGGTGACACGCGCGGCACAGACGCTATCGCAGTTGGCGGAGGGCTGGGACGACGAAGAGCCACAGCTCGAGGCTTGCTCCATCACCGACTGGCCAGCCTTCCCCCTGCGCGGCTTCATGCATGACGTGGGGCGCAGTTTCATCAGCGTTGATGAGTTGCTTCACCAGCTCGACTTGCTCTCCCGCTTCAAGGTTAACACGTTCCATTTCCATCTCACCGAGAATCAGGCATGGCGCTTTCAGGTCAAAGCGTATCCGCAACTTACCGATTCCCTCTCAATGACCCGTTTCCCTGGCAAGTTTTACACACAGGAGCAATGCGCATATATAGAGAGGTACGCGCGAGAAAGAGGCATTATCGTCATTCCAGAGATAGACATGCCAGGTCACAGTCAGGCTTTTGAGCGGGCTATGGGTCACGGAATGCAAACCGCCGAGGGTAAGCGGGAACTGCTGAATATCCTGCGTGAGGTGGCTGAAACCTTTCCCCTCGCGCCTTACATCCACATTGGGGCTGACGAGCAGACAATCACCGATTCCACTTTTCTTCCCTCTATGGCGGAGGCGGTGAGGCAGTCGGGCAAGCGTGTGGTGGTGTGGAACCCAATACGCGGAGTAAACCTCTCCGGGCAGAATTTCTGTGACATGACGCAGATGTGGTCAACGGCTGGCAAGGCAGTAAGCGGAGTTCCCAACATAGATTGCCGATACAATTACATAAACCATTTTGACGTGTTTGCCGACGTTGTGGGCATCTACAAAAGCAATATCTACTATCAGCCGCAAGCAAACTCCGAGGTGGCAGGCGCAATCACTGCCGTGTGGAACGACCGTCTACTGCCTTCAGAGGCGGACATAACGCTGCAAAATAACCTTTATGCAGCTGTCCTCGCCTCGGCAGAGAGAGCTTGGAGGGGTGGGGGAGAGCGCTACATCGAGCAAGGGGGCGTGATGTTGCCGCCAAGTGAAACGGTAGAGTTTCAGGAGTTTGCCGACTGGGAGCGCCGTTTCCTCTTTCACAAGGCGCACTCGCTCAGCAAGGAGCCCATCCCATACGTCAAGCAGACCAATGTGCATTGGCTCATCACCGACGCTTTCCCCAATGGCGGCGACCCTGCCGCTCTTCTTCCGCCCGACAGTCTCGGTCCGCAACCGAGTTACACTCTCGCTGGCGAGACTTACGGTACTCGCCCTGCCACTGGAGCCGCCATATACTTGTGCCACACATGGGGCAGCATCGTACCGGCATTTTTCTCCAACCCCCAACTTGGCACCACCGCCTACGCTTGGACCTACATCTATTCGCCTGTTGCTCAGACAGCTGGCGCTCTTGTAGAGTTCCAGAATTACAGCCGTTCCGAGGCAGACCCTGCCCCCTGGCCCTCATGCTGGGACCGCAAAGGCTCGCGCCTCTGGCTTAACGACGAGGAGATTCTGCCTCCCCAGTGGCTTGGCAATGCCGGCAGTTCCGACCGTGAGCAGCCTCTTCTCAACGAGAATTTCCCAGCCCGTCCGCCAATAAAAGTCACCCTCCGCCAGGGCTGGAACAAGGTTTTCCTTAAGCTCCCCTACGTGCCCGCTCCTGGCATCCGCCTCAACAAGTGGATGTTCACCTTTGTTCTCACCACCCCCGATGGCAGAGACGCCCTCCCCAATGTGCTCTATTCTCCTACGATGGAGATGGTGAGAG
>JAJPYT010000039.1 GCA_021204845.1 Prevotellaceae bacterium
TTTGTCGTTCTATGAGCGACGCAACGTCGTTCGGGAAATGACGCTATGTCGTTCACAAACTCACACAGGCAAGCGAAAGAGTGGCAGAATATGTTGGGGGTATGTCAAAAAGGAAATCCGTAAGCAGCACGAGCGCCGAAGGTGCTCTCTCTTATAGCCGCGGGCCTTTACGGCCTGCGGTTAAGGAACGAGCAGGGAGTGAGAGCCGAAGGTTCTCTCCGTTATTCCGTGGATTCAAATCCACGGCAGAGGGTTGTAGTCCACCTTCGTATGCGACATATATCGTCGCATACTCACCAGTCGCTACGATTACTTGGACTGCCCTCTGGATATTAGAGGGTACCTTCGGCACCCACCATCCTATCGCAAGGTGTCCTGGGGTTAAAACCCCAGGCTAACATAGGGGAGCACCTTCGGCGCTCGGACTGCTTGTGATTTAGCTTCGCTGAGGGTTCCACCGTTGTTATTTTGAAACACTCCCAACTTTATGGAGTGACTCCACAGCACATGGTCTACGCCATGGCGGACGGCGACGGGGCTCGCCCTTTCAGCCGCCTGTAGACGTAGGCGAAGGCTGGCACAAGGAAGAGGTCAGCCGCCAGCCATGCGGTGGGGTCTCCGTAGCAGACCGCCATGAAACCGAAAGCGGGCACCGCCAGAAGGCTGACCAGCGCACGAGCCACCATCTCGGAGACACCGGAGAACATGGAAAGGGCTGTGTAGCCCGCACCCTGAATGGAATAGCGCAGGATGCACAGGAGCCCAAGCACAGGATAAAAGAGGCAGGAGACATGGAGAAAGAGCACAGTGTCGCGCAATATCTCCACCTCGCCAGGAGCCACAAAGAGCAAGGCGAACCACCGGGCACCAGGCATGAGCAGGGCGAAAGTGAACAGGGCATAGCAGAGCATGAGCACCACGCTGACCCTCACGCCCGAGAGGATGCGGAGAGGCTTGCCGGCACCATAGTTCTGTCCGCAGTAGGTGGCCATCGCCATTCCCAAGCTCTCGAAGGGGCAGATGAAGAACATCTTTATGCGCATGGCGGCGGTGAACGCCGCAACATACGCCGTGCCAAGGGTGTTGTTGGCACTCTGCAACATGATGCTGCCTATGGCGGTGACGGAAAACTGCAAACCCATGGGCACTCCCACGTAGAGCAGCTTGCGCGCCAGGCTCCAGCTGAAGCGTCTCTCCTGGGCGGTGGTGCGGAGAATAGCGAACTTGCGGTGCATATATATGTAACAGAGCAGCGCCGAGAGCCCCTGCGAGAACACAGTGGCAACGGCCGCGCCAGCCACGCCCCAGCGCAGGACGAGGATGCAGAAGAGGTCAAGCACAATGTTGAGCACCGTGGAGAAGAGCAGAAACCAGAAGGGGGTCTTGCTGTCGCCAAGGGCGCGTATGATGCTGGAAAGGAGATTGTAGAAGAAAGTGCAAGGAATGCCTATGAACGTGATGAGCAAATATACGTATGCCCCCTGAAGAATGGCTGCGGGCGTGCTCATCATGCGCAATATGGGCATGCAGAGAAGCCCGGTGAGAAGGGCTATAGCCACGGACATGAAGGCAGTGACCCGCAACGAGACATTGACGTAGCGGCGCATGGTGGAATAGTCCCTCGCCCCGAAGCGCTGAGCCACGGGAATGGCAAAGCCTCCGCAACAGCCGTTGCAGAAGCCCAGAATGAGGAAAATGACGGACGAACTGGCGCCCACGGATGCCAGCGCCCCAATGCCAAGGCACTTGCCCACTATGGCTGCGTCGACCAACGAATAGGTCTGCTGCAACATGTTGCCCATGAGCAGCGGCACGGTGAAGCGGGCTATGAGCGGCATAGCCGCCCCCGTTGTCATATCCTTAGCTTTAGCCATAGTTGTTCAGCCACCTATGAGCTGTAGAGGTCAGCTCTGCCCGTAAAGCTTGGCCCTAAGCTCCTGCACAGCGTCGCTGCTGATATAGTCGTCGTACTCCATCAGTTTATCTATGGTGCCGCGTGGGGTGAGCTCTATGATGCGGTTGGAGACGGTCTCTATGAACTCGTGGTCGTGACTGGAGAAGAGGATGTTGCCCTTGAAGGAGCGGGCGTTGTTGTTGAAAGCCTGTATGCTCTCGAGGTCGAGATGGTTGGTGGGCGTGTCGAGAATGAGGCAGTTGGCGTTACGCAGCTGCATGCGGGCTATCATGCAGCGCATCTTCTCGCCTCCGGAGAGGACATTCACCCGCTTGAGCACCTCCTCGCCGCTGAAGAGCATGCGGCCGAGATAGCTCTTGAGGAACACCTCGTTGCCCTCGCCATACTGCCCGAGCCACTCTATGAGGTTCTTCTCGCTCTGGAAGAAAGCGGTGTTGTCGAGCGGCAGGTAGGCGGTGGTAATGGTGACTCCCCACTTGAAGGTGCCGCCCTGCGGCTGGCGATTACCCTCGATAATCTCGAAGAGAGCGGTCATCGCCCTGGGGTCGTGGCTGAGGAAGACAATCTTGTCGCCCTTCTCCACGGTGAAGCTCACGTTGGAGAAGAGCAGCGTGCCGTCCTCCGCCACCGCACGGAGGTCTTTCACCTCAAGTATCTGGTTGCCCGGCTCGCGGTCCATCTGGAATATTATGCCTGGGTATTTGCGCGTGCTGGGGCGAATCTCCTCTATGTTCAGCTTCTCGAGCATCTTCTTGCGGCTGGTGGTCTGCTTGCTTTTAGCCACATTGGCCGAGAAGCGGCGGATGAACTCCTCAAGCTCCCGTTTCTTCTCCTCTGCCTTCGCCTTCTGGTTCTGCGCCTGGCGCAGGGCGAGCTGCGAACTCTCGTACCAGAAGGAATAGTTGCCGGCAAACATGGTGACCTTGCCGAAGTCGATGTCCACCGTGTGCGTGCATACGCTGTCGAGGAAATGGCGGTCGTGGCTGACTACCAGCACCGTCTGCTCGAACTCGGAGAGATACTGCTCAAGCCACTGTACGGTGTCGAGGTCGAGGTCGTTGGTAGGCTCGTCGAGCAGCAGGTTGTCGGGGTTGCCGAAGAGAGCCTTGGCGAGCATCACGCGCACCTTCTCCTTACCCGAGAGGTCCTTCATGAGCAGGGCGTGCTTGCTTTCCCTTATGCCAAGCCCCGAAAGCAGGGCGGCAGCGTCGCTCTCGGCGGTGTAGCCCCCGAGGTCGGAGAACTTCTCCTCCAGTTCCGCCACCTTTATGCCGTCCTCGTCGCTAAAGTCTGCCTTGGCGTATAGCGCCTCGCGCTCCTTCATCACCTTCCACATGGTGGTGTGACCCATGAGCACGGTGTCGAGCACCGTCTCCTGGTCGTAGAGGAAATGGTCCTGGCTGAGGACGGAGAGGCGCTCTCCCGCGCCAAACTCTACAGTGCCCTTGTTAGGCTCCAGCTCACCGCTGATGGCCTTCAGCAGTGTGGACTTCCCTGCCCCGTTAGCGCCTATCACGCCATAGATGTTACCCGGGAGGAACTTCATGTTCACGTCCTTATAGAGCACCCTTTTGCCGAACTGTATTGCCAGATTTGAGATTGTTATCATGCTGTGTGGAGTTTATTGTGTGACAAAACAAGGCATCCTGCCCACTGAGGCATGCGCCAAAAACCGCTGCAAAAGTAAGCAAGATTTTCCATATCTGCTAATTTTTGCCTAAATTTGTGGCTCGTAATGGCTTTACTGATGAAATACCGATACCTGCGCCTCGTGGCGGCGCTTTGCCTGTGCGCGCTGGGGGCAAGAGCCCAGTCGACGGGGAATGTGTATCTCACATACATAGACACGTACAAAGGAATGGCAATAGACCAGATGCGGAAATACGGCATCCCCGCCAGCATAACACTGGCGCAGGGACTGCTGGAGAGCGCCGCGGGGCAGAGCCGCCTGGCAAAGCACGCCCACAACCACTTCGGCATAAAGGTGAGCGCTGGCTGGAAAGGCGGCTACATGCTGCAAGACGACGACGCGAAGAACGAAAAGTTCAGGAAATACCACAAGGTGGCAGACAGCTATGAGGACCACTCCCTCTTTCTGCAACAACCACGTTACTCCGCTCTGTTCCGCCTCTCACCCAACGACTACAAGGGCTGGGCACGCACACTGCAGAAGTGCGGCTACGCCACCAATCCGCACTACGCGCAAAGCCTGATAAGCATAATAGACAGGTACAACCTAACGCAGTATGACAAGGGCGGCTCGAAGCGGCGCGGCTCATCATCCACAGAAGATTTCGACGACTTCTACGCCTCGCACGAGATAGGGCTGTGCAACGGCATATACTACATAGTGGCGCAGCCGGGCGACAACCTGAAGCGCATATCAAAGCAGGTGGGCAAGAGTGCGGGCAAGCTGCGGAAGTACAACGAGATGCTGAAACACACCGATGTCTCGCCAGGCGACATAGTGTTCCTTGGGGAGAAGAAGAGCAAGGCAGCCAAGGAAATGAAGGGAGTGGCGCACACGGTGCAGCCCGACGAGACCATACACTCAATATCGCAGCTCTATGGGGTGAAGATGGCAACCATATACAAGAAGAATGCCCTGCCGCCATACCACTCCATATCGGTGGGCGATAAACTATATGTACGCTGATGCAGCCATGAACTACACCGGACTGCTCATAGGACTCGCCACTTTCCTGTGCATAGGGATATTCCATCCCTTAGTAATAAAGGCTGAATATTACTTCGGCCGCCGTTGCTGGTGGGGCTTTCTTCTGGCTGGCATTCTGCTTCTGGCAGCCTCGCTGGCAATGCGGAACGTTTATGCCAGCATCATTCTGGGAGTGCTCTCGTGCAGCTGTTTCTGGAGCATACTGGAAATATTCGAGCAACACCATCGGGTCCGCAAGGGCTGGTTCCCCATGAATCCGAAAAGAAAAGGCGATTACCTGCAGAGCGAGGGGTCCCACACATCAAGCAAGCGCCAATAGGTGAAGCCTGGGAAACCATCCAGCACGCAGTGGCAAAGGGGGGTGATGGCATCGCGGCTGTTGGTGGTAGCCATGCCTATGGTGAAAATGCCAGCGCTCATGCCTGCACGAAGCCCCGTGAGGGCATCCTCGAAAACCACGCACTCTCCTCTCTGGCAACCGAGAGCCTCAGCGGCACGAAGATAGCAGTCGGGATCGGGCTTGGATGCGGCAAAGTCCTCGGAAGTAAGAATGCGGTCGAAGAACCCGCGCAGACGCGGCAACTTGTGATACACATTCGCCATCTTAAGGCGGTCGGAACTGGTAACAAGTGCGCACTTGATGCCATGAGCCCTTATGTCGCCAAGAAAAGCCTCAGCACCGGGATAGAACTCGTAATGCATGGAAAGTTCCCACTCGTCCAGCTCACGACGCAAGGTCTGCCTCACAGCGGCATCGGGGAAATAGGTGTCGAGAATCCGCGCCAGCGTGCTGCCTTTTATGAGCTGCGCCACATCGGGGATGTCGGGGCGATAGCGGCTACCCGCCTCTGCCCAGAACTGTGTGTACTGCCCCTCGGTGTCTATGAGAGTGCCGTCGAGGTCAAACAGTGCCGCTTTCAGTGTAGCCATAGTGTATGCGTAAAAAGTGAGTGGTTTTCTCGGCTGCGAAGTTACAACTTTTCAGCGAGAAAACCACACCACAGAGTGGAAAACCACTATCTCCGTCCGCAAGCGTAAAGGGCGAGCGGCTACCCTGCGCGCCCCCTTACTCCAGAAAGCGGCTGGCACCACGCACCATGTGGCGCAGACCCGCCAAAAGTTCCTGCGACTCCTGCACTATGTTGAGAAGCACGCTCATGGGCTCTATGCCGGCATCCTGCTGCTGGATGTGGTCAATGATGGTCTTTCGGTAGAGCGATAGAGCCTGCTGAAGCTTAGAGGCATCGGTGCGCAAGTCGTCCGCGCCCTGCATGTCGCCCGTCTCAAACATGAGTTGCCCTCGCTCCACCAGTTTGCGTATCTCGCGCCTGTAGGGCAGGAACTGCTCCATATACTCCATGGGCACAGGGGTGAAATTGTTGCCCACATGCTCACGGCAGGGGTCGACGGTGCGCTTGAGCGAATATATCATCTGCGAGACGGCATTGCTGGTGAGGAAATACCACGTGTTGCGCTCCACAGCCAAGATGGGGTTTACCCGCCTAAGCCCGAGTATCTCGCGGCGGCGTTGCCGCTTGAACTCCTTGCGCTGCTCCTCCAAGTCGGCGGTCACACGCTTCAGGCGGCGATACTCCTCGCGGAAGAAGGCCTTTATGAGCGTGTTGTAAGCGTCAGCTATGAACTCCAGCTGGCGACCGCACATGAGACGCACGTGGTTGGTGAGCAACTGCCAACTCTCGCCCTCGGCACGCGAGCGCATAAGGCGGGAGAAGATGATATCTCCCTCGTCGGGCTTGCGGGAGGCACTGTAATTGAGATTGCTGCGCACCAGCAGGAACACAGCCAGCAAGACAGCGAGCACCATTGCCACAAAATTGCCAAAGAAAAGCACGTTGGTGAGCAAGTAGCATGTGATAAAAGCTACGCCTGCCGTAATGAACCAGCCGCCTATGACGGAAAGCACGCCCGTGATGCGGAACACAGCCGACTCACGGCTCCACGCGCGGTCGGCAAGGCTGCTGCCCATGGCTACCATGAAGGTGACGTAGGTGGTGGAAAGCGGCAACTTAAGGGATGTGCCAAGAGCCACGAGCAGACTGGCCAGCACGAGGTTGACAATGGCACGTATCTGGTCGAAGGCAGCGCCCTCGGGCATCACGGCATCCTCGGTGTTGAAGCGGGAGTCTACCCACTTGGCGACGGGACGCGGCACGGCAGCGGCAATCACGGATGCCACACTCAT